>NZ_JBEZLR010000168.1:0-11725 GCF_040652275.1 Streptomyces sp. NPDC048275 | reverse complement strand
GCGATGGCCATGTCCATGATCTTGTGGATCTTCGTGGCGTGCGCCTCTCCGAGGGCACCGCCGAAGATCCGGAAGTCGTGCGCGTAGACGAAGACGGTGCGGCCCTCCACCGTGCCCCAGCCGGTGATCACACCGTCCGTGTAGGGCTTCTTGGCCTCCAGGCCGAACCCGGTCGCCCGGTGCCGCCGCAACTGCTCGACCTCCCGGAACGAGCCCGCGTCCAGCAGCAGTCCGATCCGCTCCCGCGCCGTCAGCTTGCCCTTGGCGCGCTGCGCGGCCGTCGCCTTCTCGCTCGGGCCGGCCAGCGCCTGCGCACGGATCCCGTGCAGTTCGGCCACGCGCCCGCGTATGTCCCCCGCCTCCTGGTCGGCCGGATGGGGGGCAGTCACCATTCCCATTGTCAGTCCCTCCTGGGACGGGGAGTCCCCTTCCCCATCACTGCCAGCTACTGGGTGCCTGATACGTCCGTATGCCCTTCCAACGCCAGCCGTCGGCGCCCGGCCCCGACGCCCCGGCCCCCTGCTCCCGCTCGCGCGCAAGCAGGGCGAGCAGCACGACGGTGAGTGCCGCCACCTCCTCGTCGCCGGCCTGTCCGCGTTCGATGCGCACGGCCTGCTGCGTGGTGTCCGAATCGCCCATGGCAGCCTCCTTTCGGCTTACCGGTCACCGTCGGCCACCCGGTTCGAGAAACGCTCTCGCCCCGCTCGAGCCGACCGCCCCCGCCCGGGCGGTGCCTCGTTCCCTACGCGCTCCTGGCGAGTGCCGCCCTCAGCCCCAGGGACAGAGCGGACGCGCTCTCGGCGGCGCCGCCGGTACCCGTCATGACCACGGCGGCGCCCTTGCCGAGCGCCGCCGTCCTTGCAATCCGGTACGCGGCCGGCGCGCTGGATCCGCATCCGCACAGCAGCAGCCGGCCTCCCTGCCGCGCCGCCTCGTGGAGCCCGGGCGGCAGCGCGCGCGGTGTTCCGTGACAGTGCAGCACCATGATCTTCTCCGGGCCGTCGTAGTGGCGCACGAACAGGTCGTACGTTCCGGGAACCAGCCCGGCGTCCGCGACGAGGCAGATGACGTCCGCACCGGGTTCCCCCTCCCGCACCGTGGTCAGGGCGGGCTGCCGCGGGGGCGGACGGCGCGGCGCCGCCCGGGGCACGTCCGCCCCCTCCAGGACCCGCAGCACCTGCCCGACCGTGGTGTGCGGATCGGGGAAGTCCGGGAGGGCGGCCAGCAGCCGCACGCACTGCGAGAGCGCCTGGGAGGCATCGGTGTCCCGCAGGACGGACCGGTCGTACAGCGCGGTGAAGCCGAGGCCGCCGTCGGCGTCGTGCCGTGCGACCAGCGTGACCGAGAGGCGGGGGTCGCCGCCCACGAGGTGCGGCACGTCGACCCGGATGCCCTGTGCCTCGAGCTCGCCCCGCACGGCCCCGGGCAGTTCGGGCCGGCCCTCGAAGACGAGGGCCGTCTCACTGGGCCCCCCGCCCTCACCGCGCCCGCTCCACTGCCCGATCAGCTCGTCCGAGACCCAGGGGTAGACGGTCATGTCGAGTACAGCGCCCTGTACATGCCGCACCAGTGCTCCCACCGGCCCCTGCGGATCGACGGTGACGCTCAGCGGCAGCGAACTGCCCAGCAGCCCGGGAGCGTCCGCGGCCCCCGGCAGTGCGATGTCCCGGCCGGACAGATACACCCCGAAGCTCACCTCGGCGGGCCCCTGGACCCCCATCGCCCGGTAGAGCAGAAGGGCCCACACCACGTGCAGCGCGCTGCTCTCGCCCGCGCCCCGGCCGGCCGCCCAGGACCGCAACCGCAGGCTCTGCGCCGGGCTCAGCCTGCGCCGTACCCGGGCAGAACCGCTCTGCCCCGTGGGGCCTGCCGCCCGCCCCAAACTGACCGCCGTACCGCTCGACGGCGCGGCCCGGGTCCAGAACATCCGGGCGGCCTCGGTGTTCTGACGGGCCAGCCACCGGGCGTGGTCGCGCACATCCGGACGCCGTTCCCCGCCGGGCAGCAGGCCTCCCGCCAGATACGCCCGGTAGAACCCCCGCAGAAGGACGTGCACCGCCCGTTCGTCGAGCAGGGCACGGTGGTAGGTCAGCAGCACCCGGGTCACCCGCGTCGTGCCCGTCCCGGCGGCCGGGGCGCCGTCGAGCAGCGTCAGGCGCATCAGCGGGGCCCGGTACAGCTCGAAACCCCGCGCGCGCTCCCGCTCCACCAGATCGGGCCAGGGCACGGACACGTGGGAATGCCGTACGACCTCGACAGCGGCCCGGTCGTGCAGGACCAGGCGCGGACCGGCGATCCAGTCGAAGGAGGCGCGCAGCACCGACTCGCGGTCGGCCACGGACTGCCAGGCCGCGGTGAAGCGCGGCGTGTCCAGGGGACCGGTCCAGTGCCAGGAGAGCTGCTCGACGCCTCGGCCCCCGTCCTGCTGCGCCTCGGCGGCCTCCCGGACCAGACCGCGTTGCGCGCCCCTGAGCAAAACCGTTTCGGCACCGGGGGGCACGACCAGCAGGTCGGCGATCAGTTCCGCCGGCAGGGGCGCCGCGGGGTCCGGGGCGCCGGACGGCACGAGCGTCAGGACGTGGTGGCCGTCGGCGCCGGCGTCGAGGGTGACGGAGACAAAACGGTGGCGTTCGGCGATCCTCAGGGCGACACCCTCGGCCTGAGCGTCCGTCAAGGGACCGCGCAGTTCGAAGACGCATGAGGATTCCAGCGCCGCACCGCCTGGCCGATGGACCACGCAGAGGACGGTTCCCGGCACCACGTGATGGCTGCTCATCCGCTGTCCCGGGCGCCTTGGTCCGCCGCGGCGGCGAGGACCGGGCTCCCTGCCCCCCTTCACACGATCATGTCGGTGTTTTCTGAACGCGCCATCCGGCAGGCGTACCCGGCATCCCTGCGCCCGGTCTCATCCGCTGCCGGACGTCTTTGCCCCCGAGCGTAGAGTCGTCGCAGGTGAAGGCCCTGTTTCCTCGAGCGGGCGTGAAGCGGCACACGAGCGGGAAGCGATCGTTCCCCGGGGGCGGTGCGCCTGGCTCACCACATACCGGCCATGAACGAGATGCGTACAGAAGTCCCATTCGCGGGCGTCCGTGGCCTCGGCGAGGACCATGCGCCCGGCGCCGTCCTGGCGGAAACCGACCCGGGAGAACTGACGCCGCAGTCCGTAGCCGAGCGCCTTGGTGTACGCCTCCTTGAGCGTCCACAACCGCAGCAGACCCGCCGAGCGCTCCGGTTCGGGCAGCTGCGCCAGCCGCAGGGCTTCGGCGGGCGTGCACACATGCTCGAGCAGCAGGCCGGTGGAGATCTCCCGGCGGGCGTTCTCCACGTCCACCCCGATCGGGCCGGTGCGGCTCACGCCCACCACGAGCAGATCGTCGGTGTGGGCCAGGCTGAGCGCGAGCCGTCCGCCCCACCCCCGCACACCGGGCTGCCCGCCCGGCCGGTAGGTGAGGTCGATCGCTTCGGCGGGGACCTCCAGCGCCGCCGCCGCCGTGTACTTCATGGCGTAACGCGACATGGCGAAGCTCAGCCGCCGTGCCGGGTCCGGGGTCTGCCTGAAGCGTGCGAAGTCCCGGCCGAGCAGGGTCCGCAGCCGCGGGTCGAGCAGCGCGGCCGCCAGCCATACCCCCCAGGTCGTGTGGACGACGGCCCGCCCGGTGCGGCCGACCCGGTCGTGCATCTGCTCCCACGGCCCGTCGGGTCCCGCGACGTACAGCGGCGGGTGCACCGCGCAGACGGCGTCCTGCGGGCCGGCGGGCCCGGCCGCCTGCATGCCGGTCACCACGGTGTCCTGGTGGAGTGGAGGTCGTAGGCGATGCCCTGCCGACGGCGTGCGTCCATCTCGGCCGCGACATCCGCGTGCGGGTCGTGCACCGCCACGGCGGGCACCACCCCCAGCCGCTGGGTGATGCGGGACAGCGCCAGCAGCGCCCAGGACGGACGGGCGAGGAAACGGCCGCCGCCCCCAGCCGCGCCGTCCCGGATCCCGAGCACCGCGCAGGCCAGCAGGAGCAGCGCGTGACGGTCCGCCAGGGCCCGTGCGGCCGCCGGGTCCTCGGCGAACGCGGCGGCCCGGCTCGGAGTGCTGAGCAGCCGCTGTTCGGTCAGCAGCCGGCGCGCCGTACGGGCCAGGCCGCCGGCCGAACCGGCGCCGGCGTGCTCGCCCGCCCGGGCTGCCGTGGCGGCGAGCACGCCCCGCAGCGCCGCTTCGCAGCCGGCCGGGCCAAACCGGCCGGGGTCACCGGCATCACCGGGGCCATCGGCGTCCGGGGGGTCCTCCAGCCGGAAGAGGGCCCGGGCGGCGGCCTCGGTGCCGGGCCCGAAACCGTCGGCCAGAAACGGCAGTTCGCGTATCAGGCCGGCCTGACAGACGGCCGCGGCGTCCGTCCTGCCCAGGACGTAGGGGACATCGTCCTGCACCTTCGCGCACAGGCGTACTTCGGTGTCGCCGGCCCCGTACCCGCACTCCGCCAGGGCCAGTCGGGCCTCGTCGAGCACGTCGCCGATCACGGCCGGCACGGCATGACCCGCAGCGGCACGAAGCGCACGGCCGCTGTCCGGGGGCAGGCGCAGCGATCGCAGCGCCACCGTCGTCAGACTCTCGCACGCCAGCAGGTCGGCGAAGGCGGCGGCGAGCGGGGGGCGCCACCGCCCCAAGGCCGGCTCGTGCGCCTCACGCTCGGCGACGGCGTGCACGGCGGCCCGCAGAGCGGTACCCGCGGCCGCGGTCAGCGAGGCGGGGACGAGAAGTGGGGCAAGTTCGAACGCCGGGACCGGCCCCGGCGCCCCGCCGCCGGCCGCGGCGAGCAGGGCTGTGGCGGTGCACGCGTGACCGAGGGCGGCATCACGCCCGAGCAGCGGGCGCAGGGCCCGCACGAGAAGGTCGGCTGCCACGAAGTGCCCGCCCTGCTCGGCGGGGACGAATTCGGCGCCGACGGCGCCCAGCAGTTCCCCGGCCCGTTCCCGGATGCCCTGCTCACCGGCGCCGGCCAGGGCGTGGAAACCGTAACGGTTCGACGCGTCCCGCGGGTCGGCCAGCAGTTCTTCCAGGCGCAGCACGCGCGGGGCGACACCGCAGGGCCTGCGCGCCGCGGCGCCGCCGGGCGCGGGGGCGGCCGGTGCGGCCGTCACCGCGGCCGGGCGGTCGTAGGGCCGTAGACCACGCCTGCGGGGGCGGCCACGGCAACGGCGTGCTCGGCCGAGTGCACTCGCTGCGACGACATGCAGGCCCCCCTCTTCGACCGGCTCAAGGGTGCGCTGCCCGGCTCGAGTGCGGCTGGAGCCGGGCGGGTGCGGTCCGGTCCCTGCGGGCCTCGCCCCCGCGTCACGGGGGCCTGCGCGAAACCCTGCGGGCCGGCACGCAGGGCAAAACGCTGCAGCTCGGCCGGCCGCCGGCCGGTCCGCGACTTCAGCGCCTCGCGCAGCAGTTGTGCGGCCTTCCCCCAGGGCGTGTGGGAGATGTGGGCTCGGCGCGGGTGCTGGTCGCGATCCGATCGCTGCGGTGTTTCGGATCGCTCCTCAGCTGATCCGCCAGGGACGGAGCTTCTCGGGGTTTCGCACCGCCCAGATATGCCTGATCCGGTCGCCCGCGATCTCGAATGCGAACACGGTCGCGATGGTGCCGTCCTGCTGCGCCACCAAGCCGGGCAGGCCGTTGACCGTGCACTCCAGGAATGTCGTGCGGCCGCCCCACAGACGGGCGATCTCGGCGTAGGCGCGTGCGATCTGCTCACCGCCCACGATCGGGTGCAGGTGGGTGGCGGCCAGCCCGCCGCCGTCGGCGGTCGCGGTGGCGTCGGGGTCGAGCAGGCTGACCAGGGCATCGATGTCCTTGGCCTCCCACGCGGTTCTGAACCGCCTGACGATGCCGGCCTGCTCTGCAGCCGGGCTCGCCGGGGTCCGCGCGGTGCGGATGCGGCGGCGGGCCGACGAGGCCAGTTGGCGGCAGGCCGCCGGAGTGCGGCCGACGATCTCGGCGACCTCGCCGAAGGGGTAGCGGAAGACGTCGTGCAGGACGAACGCGACGCGCTCGGCCGGGGTCATCGCATCGAGGACGACCAGGAAGGCCATCGTCACCGACTCGTCGAGGGTGACCCGGTCGGCCGGGTCGGTCCCGCCGGCGCCGACGCGCCCGGTGATCCACTCCGTGAGCTCGGGCAGCGGTTCCGGGATCCACTCGCCCACGTACGTCTCCCGCCTGGCCCGCGCCGAGCCGAGCAGGTTCAGGCAGATGCGGCTGGCGACCGTCATCAGCCAGGCGCCGGGCGACTCGATGGCCTGCTGCTCCCGTGCGGACATGGCGTACCAGCGGGCGTAGGTCTCCTGCACGACGTCCTCGGCGTCGGCCAGGGACCCGAGGAGCCGATAGCCGAGGTTGATCAGCCGGCGCCGCTCGCTCATGATCGCGCTCAGGCCCGGATCGCTCTGATCGTCGCCGGGCTCGGCTCTGGTGGTCATGGTCCGGCTGTCTCCCTCGCTCGCTTCGGTGCCTCTACCCGGGACGACAGGACAGCGCACCGGAATGTGAGGCCGACGCGCCGCCTCACATTCCGAAGGGCTGCGTTGTCGTAGCGGTGAGGACGACAACAAAACGGAGAGGTGACTTTGATGAACGACTTCCAGGCCATCGCGGACCGCGTCGAGATCGAGGCACTGCGCGGCGAGTTCACCGACGCGGCGATGATGCGCGACCGGCCCCGCCTGGCGTCGCTGTTCACAGCGGACGGTGCCCTGCGCATGCCGAACATCCCCGCCGAGCTGGTCGGCCGCGAGGAGATCCGTGCGGGGGGCGAGCGGCTGCAGAGCCAGTGGGACTTCTTCGTGCAGACCACGCACCCCGGCACGATCCTGCTCGACGGCGACACCGCGACCGGCCGCGCCTACATCCAGGAACTCGCGCGCACTCTCGACGGACGCCAGGGTCTGAACTACGCCGTCTACCACGACCGCTACCAGCGCACCGGGCAGGGCTGGAAGTTCGCCGAGCGGGTGTACGAGGTCAGGTACCTCGACACCTCCCCGCTGGCGGGCGCGGCGCCCCACGCGGCGCAGGACTCCGGGACCAGCCCGGCAGACGCCACGGCCGCCCCGGCTGCGGCCGCGTCCTTCGCCTGCCCGGCATCGGCCGAACGGCTGGAGCGGGCAGCCGCCGCGCTGCGGGCGGGCGGCTTCGCCGCCGAGATCCTCGACGACGCCGCGGCCGCGCGCGCCCGCGTCAAGGACCTCGTCCCCGAGGGCGCGAGCGTGCTCACCGGAGCCAGCGAGACCCTCCGGCTGTCCGGCATCGACGAGGACATCAACGCCGGCGGCCGCTACGACGCCATCAGGCCGCGCGTCCTGGCCATCGACCGTGCCACCGGCGCCGACGAGATCCGACAGCTGGTCGCCGGCCCCGAATTCGTCGTCAACAGCGTCGCCGCGGTCACCGAGACCGGCTCGCTCGTTCTTGCCTCGGGCAGCGGCAGCCAACTCCCCGCCAACGCGGGCGGCGCCGCCCACGCGGTCTGGATCGTCGGCGCGCAGAAGGTGGTGCCCGACCTGAGCACAGCGCTGCGCCGCGTCGAGGAGCACGCCCTTCCGCTGGAGAACGCCCGCGCCCAGGCGGTCTACGGGATGCCCAGCGCCGTCAACCGCCTGCTCATCCTCAACGCGGAACCCCGCCCGGGGCGCGGCACCGTGCTGCTTCTGCGAGAGGCCATCGGATACTGACCCGGTCCTGTGCCGCTTGAGGCGGTATGGCCGCCCCGCCCATCACCGGGACCGGGACCGGTCAGACTGTTCCGGTGGGCGTCGCCACGTCGTCCGCTTCGGGCGCGCATGCCGACAGCGCCGCCGTCAGGTGGGGCGGGGCGGCCAGCCGCGGCAGGGCGAATATCCAAAACTGCGCCAGGCGCTCGCACGACAGCCAGTCCCGGTCCCAGCTGCCGAGCGCCTCCATGCCGACGGTGGCGGCCACGATGACCGTTGCCGCACCGTCGGGCGAGATGTCGTCCGACAGCTCCCCCGCAGCCTGGGCCCGCACGACGAGATCGCGGACCCACACGCTCCACCACCGCAGCAGCCCCGCCCCGTTCTTGCGGGACGGATCACCGCTCAGCGTGAACCCCGCCCGGACCACGGGGTCGGAGGCGACAGCGTGCAACAGACGGTCCGTGGTGTGCACGAGCGACTGCAGCGAGGTGCCGGCCGCGGACAGGCAGCGCTCGGCCAGCTTTTCCACACAGTCCGCAGCCGCGCACTCCACCTCCCTGGCCAGGGCGTCCTTGCTGGCGAAGTGGAAGTACAGGGCCCCGGCGCTCACGCCGGCCCGTTCGCTGATCGCAGGCAAGGAGGCCATGGCGTACCCCTCGTCGGCGAAAACCTCGGCTGCCGCACGGATGAGGGACGCGCGTGTGCGCGCCGCCCGTACCTGCTTGACCATCACGCCTCTCCTCCCGGGCCCACACCGAGCCGCCCCCGCGACGGGCACGCCCTTCGCGGACAGCACCGCACTCGCCGATCGAGCGCCCAACCCCTCCCACTAAACAGCATAAGAGGTTTGTTTCGACCCCGGGAGGCCGTGGACCGATGGTGTCGTCGAGTGCCGTTCAAGGCGGTCTCCGCTTCGCCCCGGCGTCCCTCACGCATCCGGTGCCGTCCGCCGTAGGCGAGTTGACGTGCACACACTGCCGGATTCGATACGTTCGGCACTCCTCTTCGAGGCGGGCGCAGGTGAGAGTCAAAAACCGTCTGGAAGGTTTGCCTTCCGCCCGCGTCCGCGGCGGCGCCCGGAGCCGGGCCGGCATCCCGCCCCGGCAAAGCCCCCCTTCCCGGCGCCCGTTGCGCCTCGAGGCGCCGTTCGCCCGGTGCGGAAGCCACTCACCCCGCAGCGGCGGCCGGGGCTTCCTCCAGCGCGGCCGCCTCCTGGGCCAGTCGCGCGCTCTCGGCGCCGACCTCCTGCGCGCGTTCGGTGCTGATGACCAGGCTCCTCAGCACGGCGGGAACCGCCACGGCGGGCAGGAGGTGGGCGAAGAGCGCGACGATCCGCTCCTCCAGATCGCTGCGCTGGGCCAGGGCGTGGGAGTAGAACTGCACGCCGGTCCAGGCGGCCGAAAAGGTCCGCGCGCTCTCGGCGGGATCGATATGCGGAAGCAGCTCACCCCGCTCCTTGGCCTCGGCCAGGATCTTCTCCGTGGCACCGATCCACTCGGCGATCACCCGGCTGCCCAGGTGCGCACTCATCTCCCCGTACAGGGAGAGCCTCGCGGCCGCGCTGACCACCGGATCACGGCGCATGCGGTACGCGGTGAGCAGCCCCAGATCCACGAGCTCCTGCAGCTTGCACACCCTCGGGGCCAGATGGAGGAGGGAGAACTGCTCGGTGAGCAGGCCCTCGGCCAGCGACTGCTTGGACGGGAAGTGGAAGTAGAGCGCCCCCTTGGTGACACCCGCCCGCGCGAGGATCTCCCCGATCGTGGCAGCCTCGTACCCGCGCTCGTCGAAGACCGCAGCCGCGGCCTCCAAGATGGTGCGCCGGGTCCGGATCGCACGCTCCTGTTGTGCCACGAGCCCTCCTGCTGTCGTTCCTGGACGAAAAACGCCCGGTGTGCACCGCATTCTGCCGCCCCCTCCAGAAACCAAACCAGGTAGTCCGTATTTTCACAACCTGGTCGGCGGCTCGAGTCGCCTCCCCCGGCCGAAACGGCATCGTCCGCGACAGCGGCCAAAGACCCCGAACGGCCCGGCATCTACAGCACGCGGCACGCACGGCACCCAGCAAACCGGACGCGAGGATTCGGCCGGTTCACCACCATGCCGCTCCCGCCGCACCCCCTCCCGGCGGGGGCATCGCCCGCGCGGACCTCCTGGACGTCTCCTCGGCCCGCGGAGCGTGCCGGGCACCGCCGCGGCGGCGGAACATCTCCCGCCGCTTTGCGGCTGGGCTCACTCCGCCTTCCGGGAGGACTGATCTTTCGCGGTGCAGCCTCGCTTGACTATCGAACGACCGCTCCTGTGAACATGCCTTGCGAGCCTTGAAAAGAAAACCGGTAGGTTCGTATCTTATGGAGCCGACCGTCCTTACCTCCCCGGCAACGAGCGGAGACCTTCATGACCCTCCTGACATTCCAGCAGGAAGAGCCCTCCATACCGGACCCGGGCGGGGACATCGCCCGGGCCGCCACCAGCCTCCTGCCCAAGCTGACCACCACGGTGCCGCGCGAGTACGTCCACCGCTCGTCCCACGCCGAGGTGTTCCTCACCGGGTGCGAGAAGGACACCGGCACCCGTTACCGGCTGGAAGGCCAGTGGCCGCGCGCTCACACGTTCTTCACGAGCCGCGACGGCGCGAGCCACGACCCCCTGCAGGCTGCCGAAACCATTCGCCAGGTGGGGCTCTTCCTGGCTCACGCGGAGCTCGGCGTGCCGCTCGGTCACCAGTTCCTGATGTGGGACATGCACCTGACGACTCATCCGGAGCACATGGCCATCGGTCCCGGGCCCAGCGACCTCACGCTCACCGCCACCGTCACCGACATGACGCGACGGGGCACGCGCCTGGCGGAGTTCACGCTGGAGATCGGCATCGTTCGTGCGGGGAGCCTGTGTGCCGTCGGCGGGGGACGGTTCACCTGCCTGTCACCTGCGACGTACCGCCGCCTGCGCAAAGAGGCGGACGGAGCCCAGCAACACAGGCGCGTGCGGCGTCCGTCCGGGATGCTGCCGCCCGTCGTGGGCAAGATCCTGCCCTTCGACGTGGTGCTCTCCCCCACCGGCCGGCCCACCTGCTGGCTGCTCGACCCGGACCCGCGCCACCCCGTCCTGTTCGACCACAGCGGGGACCACTTCCCCGGAATGGTCCTGCTCGAAGCGGCCCGGCAGGCCGCCTGCGGCCTGCTCCACCCGTCGTCGTTGACGGTGTCCTCGCTCTGCGTCGACTTCCAGCGCTACGTGGAGTTCGACGCCCCCTGCTGGATCGAGGCGTCCCTGCCCCCCATCCAGAGCGCCGGCTCGCCGAGCGTGCTGGTCACGGGGCGCCAGGGCGAGCACGTCGTCTTCACCTCGCTGCTCTCCGGGGCGGTGCGCCTGCCCGAGACCGAGGAAACCGCCGTGCACAGCACGCGCTGAGTCGCGCGGACAGCGTTTCCCCCGCAAACGCACCGGCCCCGTACGAGCCCTGTGTCCCGCTGCCCGCCTGCCGGGAGAATCCCGCGCTCGGCCCGGTGTCGCTCCGGCGCCGCCCCTGGCCCGCTTTTACCGACGCCCCTGCAATCCGGCGCTCCCCGGCGCGAAGCCGATGCCGGTGTCACCAGAGGGTCTGTCCCGCGAGTTGCTGGAGCAGCTCTGCATCCGGTGTGCTGCGCCGTCTTCGCGCGGGCTGTTCGCAGGGCATCGGCAGCCGGCCTCGGCGCCGGCGGGCGGAGTGGGACAGCAGGTACCGCAAAGGCAGCCCGCCGAATCCCATCCCGCCTCCCTGGGCTCTTGCGGCACGCGCGCGGACGGCGACTCGGCGGCCATCCGCACCGGTGCGGTCCGGATTCCCGCCCCCCTTGGCGGGACACGATCGCCGGCAGGCCGGCCGTGTCCTCTTCCGTATCGCAGGCGCCCGTCCCCGCGTCGCTGCGGCCTGGGCTGCGGCTCGTCGAGGCCATGTCCTAGGGCCTGTCCGGCGGATCAGGTCGCAGACGCGGGGTCTGGTGCGCCCATCTGCGGCGTTGTCGTCGGTTGCCGACTCCCCCAAGTTCTCGGC
>NZ_JBEZLR010000167.1:0-11990 GCF_040652275.1 Streptomyces sp. NPDC048275 | reverse complement strand
ACGATCGCCCGCGCCATGGGATCGGCGGACAGTGCCTGGCGCCAGGCGCTCGCCGCGACCACCATCGCCGACCTCGTCCGTGACACCGGCGTCAACGCCGGCCCCCATGTCCTGGCCGGCATCCGCGACTGGCTCGCCGCCGACAAGGCCACCTGACCGCCCCCTTTGTCCCCGATCCCCGCCCGCCCGGAGGCCCGCTTCCGTCCGCGGCCTGCAGCCGAGACGCCCCGCCGCCATGGGGGCGGCGGGGCGGGCCCCCGGGCGCGGGCGGGAGCCAGGGCCGAAGACCGCCGCCGCGGCGCGGAGCGATCCGCGGTACGCCCACCCGTCGACGGCGTCACGGCCGGCCGCGCCCGTTCACGGACGGCAGCCCGCCACCGGCGTCGGCCGCACCGGCCCGCACGGGAGAGGCGGCACGCGGGGAAGCGCGGGGCAAGCGCGCACCCGGCCGCTGCGCAGGGCCTCCCCGGCCCTGCGCGGCCGGCCTCCCGCGCCACGGCGACACCTGCCGGGCCCGCGGAGAAGACGCTGCCGCATTCCCCGGCCGGGCGGCCCGCGTGTCCGCA
This sequence comes from Streptomyces sp. NPDC048275, assembly GCF_040652275.1. Taxonomy (NCBI): domain Bacteria; kingdom Bacillati; phylum Actinomycetota; class Actinomycetes; order Kitasatosporales; family Streptomycetaceae; genus Streptomyces; species Streptomyces sp. NPDC048275. The sequence goes on along the minus strand of NZ_JBEZLR010000167.1, from coordinate 11,424 downwards.
GTTCCCTCGGCCGGCCACCGCGCGCCACGTGCATGTTCGGCCAGGGAACGGCGCCCGGCTTGACCGATATGATGCATTTTGTGATCTTGTTCGGGTGGCTGCGGCGCCCTCGTCCCCCCTACGGCAGCCGGTGGAAAGCAGCCCCGCTGTCACCGGTGATCCTCACCGTCCTCATCGCCGGCCTGGCGTTCTCCACGCCGAGGGAGATCGCCATCAGCCGCCTTCTGCCCGCCGCCCCCGCCCTCGCCGCCGCAATGTGGCCCGTACTTCCCACGGTCCTGCTGGGGGCGTTCTGCCTGCTGGCCATGATCGGCCTCAGCTTCTTCTACACCGACCTGGGGACGCCGTACACGGCGGCCGCGATCGTCGCGGTCACCCTGGCGGCCGCCTACGCCAGCCATGTCCGGCTCCAGCGGGAGGAGACGCTCCTGCAGGTCCGGCTCGTCGCCGACGCGGCCCAGAAGGTGCTGCTGCGCCCGCTGCCGCGCCGCATCGAGCACGTCGAGATCGAGTCGCTGTATCTGGCGGCCCAGGAGCAGGCCCGCATCGGCGGCGACTTCTACGAGGCGGCCGGCACGCCGTACGGGGTCCGGCTGCTGATCGGTGACGTACGGGGCAAGGGCCTGTCCGCGGTGGGGGCGGCCTCGGCGGTGATCAGCTGCTTCAGGGAGGCCGCGTACGACGAGCCCGACCTGAGGGGCGTCGTCCACCGCCTGGAGGCCAGCATCACCCGCCACAGTGCTGCGTTTCCCGGCCAGGACCTGCCGGAACGCTTTGCCACCGCTCTCCTCGCCGAGATCCCCCACGGCGGCGGCCACGTCAGACTTCTCAACTGCGGGCACCCCCCGCCGCTGCTTGCGCAGCGCGGGAAGGTCCGCGTCCTGGGGCCCGTCACCGCCTCGCCGCCGCTCAACCTCGCGGCGCTCATCGGGGACCGCTACCACGTCGAGGCCTTCGCCTTCGCGCCGGGCGACCAGCTGCTGCTCTACACCGACGGTGTGTCGGAGACCCGGGACCGCGCCGGTGAGTTCTTCCCGCTGGCGGACTGGCTGCGGCGCCAGGGCCCCAGGCCGCCCCGCGAGCTGCTCGACCGGCTGCACCGGGACCTGCTGCGCCACAGCGGCGGAAGGCTCGACGACGACATCGCCGCCCTTGCGGTGAGGTGCCCGGCCTCCCGGGCCCGGCAGTGCCCCGCGTAGCCGGCCGGACGGCGGACGGCGGACGCCGGACGCCGTGCCCGGCCGGGCACGGCGTCCGGCGTCCGGGATCACAGCCCTTGCCCCGCCGTTGAGGACCCCTGCCGGGGGTCAGGCCGCCGCCGGGGATGCGGCGGTCAGCTCCGGGGCGGCGAGGACGTCCTCGCCGTACAGGTCCTGCACCCAGTTGGTCTGGTAGATGGTCTCCAGATACCGCTCGCCCAGATCCGGGGCGAGGGCCACCGCGGTCAGCTTTCGCCCCTGCTGCCCGGCCAGCCAGTCCATGGCGCCGCTGACCACTGTGCCGGTGGAGCCGCCGAACACGAACCCACGCCTGGCCAGCCGGTGACAGGCCCGGATGGTGTCGGCCTCCGCCACATGCACCACGTCGTCGACATAGGACTCGTCCAGCAGCGGCGGGCGCCTGCTGGTGCCCAGGCCGGGAATCATCCGCCGGCCCGGGGCGCCCCCGAAGGTCACCGAGCCCACGCTGTCGACGGCCACGATGCGCACCGGCCGGTGCCACTCGCGGAAGTAGCGCGCGCAGCCCATCAGGGTCCCGGTGGTGCCGGCCCCGACGAACAGCACATCCAGGTCCGGGAAGTGCCGGGCGATGGCCGGGGCGGTCCTGCGGTAGTGGGCCATGCCGTTGTTCGGGTTGGTGTACTGGTTGAGCCACACATAGCGGTCGTCGGACGCGCACAGCGCGCGGACGTGGTCGATGCGCGCGCCGAGGAAGCCGCCGACGGGGTCGGGCTCGGTGATGACGTGGACCTGGCTGCCCAGGGCCTCCATCATCAGCCGGGTCGCCAGGTTGCAGCGGGCGTCGGTCACGCACAAGAACCGGTAGCCCCTCCCGGCCGCGATCATGCTCAGGGCCACGCCCAGGTTGCCCGAGGACGACTCGACCAGAACCGAGCCCGGCCTCAGCAGGCCGTCGCGTTCGGCGGCGTCGACCATTTCGGTGGCGGCCTTGAGCTTGATCGAGCCGGCGAAATTGAATCCCTCGCATTTGAGGAACAGCTGGCGCCCGAAGATTTCCTCGAGATCGACGTAGAGGTCGTCCTCGTTGTAGGCCTCGGGAACGGATATGACGGGCATGGTCGTCTCCTCGACTGCGGCTCAGTGCCTCCCGGCCGCTGACCTGTCTCGGCGTGGCCCGGGGAAGAAATCCGGCGGCGACGCCCCGCCGGAACACCTCCAGTACGCCCGAACCGGCGCAGCCGTGTCATGCCACCGAAATTCGGGACTTGACACACGCCCCGTTCGCGCCTATACAGCCGCGGCTGTGCCCGGGGGAGAGGCGGAACCGGCGTGACCGCCCCGCGGGGCGGTCCACGCGCATTCCCGGGCGATGTCCCAGCGGATGGAACGGACGCCTGCGATACGCGGGCGCAATCCGGGCGGCGCACAAAGAAAGCAAGGGAAAACAGGGCGCCGGCCGGCACCACGGTCGGGCTACCAAGTCCGGCGCATCGTGTCAAGTCACGACAATCCGGGGCAGGACAGGAACTCCCCGGCCGGTCCTACTGGAGAGGCGGGCATCACGCATTTTGTCCGCACCGACCGAAGCCGACCGAAATGTTTTCAAGGAGCTCACGTGCCAGGGAAATCCGCCGAGGTGCTGACGGCCGATCCGGCTGACAATCCGGCCCTCCAGGACGGCGTGGCAGGCGGCCCGCCGGCCGGCACCGAGAAACTTCTGGCCGAGGTGCTGGCCGGTGTCGTACGCGTCGGACAGGTACCGGCCGACAGCCACTTCTTCAACGACCTGGGCGCCGATTCCCTCGTGATGGCCCAGTTCTGCGCACGGGTCAGGAAGCGGGCGGACCTGCCGGCGGTGTCGATGAAGGACATCTACCGGTACCCCACCCTCCGCAGCCTGGCCGCCGCGCTCGCCGACGCCGCGCCCACCCCCGTCCCGTCCCCGGCGGCCCCGGCCGCGCACGTGCCGCCACCGGCACCGGCCGGCGCACAGGCACAGACCGAAGTGCCGGCACCGGCCGGCGCGCAGGCACCGGCCGAAGTGGCGGCAGCATCCCGTACCCGGCGCTACATCGTCTGCGGAACGCTGCAGTTCCTGATCTTCCTGGGCTACTCCTACGCCGTCGCCCTCGTCGCCGCCCAGGGCTACGAGTGGATGTCCGCGAGCTCGGGTCTGCTCGACCTCTACCTGCGGTCGGTCCTGCTCGCCGGCGTGGGCTTTTTGGGCCTGTGCACCTTCCCGGTCGTGGCGAAGTGGACGCTCATAGGCCGCTGGCGATCGGGCGAGTTCCCCCTGTGGGGCATGGCCTATCTGCGTTTCTGGGTCGTCAAGACCCTGATGCGCACCAGCCCCCTGCGCCTGTTCGCCGGATCACCCCTCTACGTCCTCTACCTCAGGGCGCTCGGCGCGCGGATCGGCAAAGGCGTCACGATCCTCACCCGCGCGATCCCGGTCTGCACCGACCTGCTCACCGTGGGGGAGGGCACGGTCATCCGCAAGGACGTCCTGCTGTCCTGCTACCGCGCCCACGCCGGCCGGATCCAGACCGGCCCCGTCACCCTCGGCAGCGACGTGCTCGTCAGCGAACACACGGTCCTCGACATCGACACCACGATGGGCGACGGCGCTCAGCTGGGCCACGCCTCCTGCCTGCACACCGGACAGCGGGTGCCCGGCGGGGCACGCCGGCACGGCTCGCCGGCCCAGCCGACCGAGGTGGACTACCGCACGGTCGGCCCCGCCGACTGCCCCACCGCCAAAAGGACCCTCTACGGCGTGGTGCAGCTGCTGACTCTGCTGGCGGTGTATCTGCCGCTGGCGATGGGCGGCGTGAGCATCCTGCTCGCCGAAGTCCCGCAGCTTCACGGGCTTTTGACCCCGCAGCAGGCGGCCTTCACCAGCCCGGCGTTCTACGCCGATGCCCTGGCCATCTCCCTGGTCGTCTTCCTCGGCTCCCTGCTCGCCGGCCTCCTTGCCGTGGGCACCGTGCCGCGCGTGCTCAACCGGGCGATCAAGCCCGGCAAGGTCTATCCGCTGTACGGCCTCCACTACGGCATCCACCGGGCGATCGCGCTGCTCACCAACAGGAAGTTCTTCACCACGCTCTTCGGCGACAGCTCCGGCATCGTCCACTACCTGCGCTACCTCGGATACGACCTGTCCCGCATCGAGCAGACCGGGTCGAACTTCGGCACCGAGGTGAAGCACGAGAACCCGTACCTGAGCTCGGTCGGTACCGGCACCATGGTCGCCGACGGACTGTCCCTCATGAACGCCGACTTCTCGAGCACGTCCTTTCGTGTGTCCCGTACGTCGATCGGGCCCCGCAATTTCCTCGGAAACCGCGTCTCCTACCCCGCACAGGGCAAGACCGGCGACAACTGCCTGCTCGCGACGAAGGTCATGGTCCCCATCGACGGACCGGTGCGCGAAGGCGTGGGCCTGCTGGGCTCACCCAGCTTCGAGATCCCGCGCACGGTGATGCGGGACAACAAGTTCAACCACCTTGAGACCGGCGACGAGCTGCGCCGCCGCCTGGCCGCCAAGAACAGGCACAATGCCCAAACCGCCGGCCTGTACCTGCTGGCGCGGCTGATCCACGTCTTCGTGATCACCCTCATCACCCTGGGCGCCATCGACCTCTACCCCGCGCTCGGCGCAGCGGCGATCGCAGGGGCCAGCGTCCTGACCCTCACGTTCACCGTCGTCCACTTCGTGCTGATCGAACGGGCCTCCACCGGATTCAAGCCCCAGAAGCCGCAGTACTGCTCGATCTACGAGCCCTCCTTCTGGCGCCATGAACGCTTCTGGAAGATGGCCTCGGTCGACTACATCCAGATCTTCGACGGCACCCCCTTCAAGAACGTGATCTGGCGGCTGCTGGGGGCCCGGATCGGCAAGCGGGTCTTCGACGACGGCTGCTTCTTCCCGGAGCGCACACTGGTCACCGTCGGCGACGACAGCACGCTGAACGCGGGGACCGTGATCCAGTGCCACTCGCAGGAGGACGGCGCTTTCAAGTCCGACCGCAGCGCGCTGGGCAGCGGCTGCACCCTCGGGGTCGGCGCCTTCGTCCACTACGGCGTGACGATCGGCGACCGCGCGATGCTCGCCCCCGACTCCTTCCTCATGAAGGGCGAGGAAATCCCCGCGCACGCCCAGTGGGGAGGAAACCCGGCCCGGGACATGCCGGGCGCCACCAACTGACATGACACCGCGACACCAGCAGCCGAACAACCAGCAGAGGAAAGACCCGATGGCCACGCATGTGAGGCGCACCCGCACCGGCCGGGAGTACTGGCGCGGCGTACTGACCGCCGGCGGTTTCACCCCCGCCCCGCGCTGGACCCTCCACCCGGTGACCGGCGTGGGCCAGTACGAGACACCGGTCCCCGACGACACCGTCAGCGGGCTGCACCGGCTGGCGGACGAACTGGCGGTGCCGCTCAGTTCACTCCTGCTGGCCGCGCACGCCAAGGTGCTCGCGGCACTGTCCGCACAGCGGGAGATCACATGCGGCTACGCCACCGGGAGCGGCAGCCCGCTGCCGTGCCGGCTCACCACCGCCCCCGCCTCCTGGCGGGACCTGGTGCACCACACCCACCAGGCCGCCGCGGAACTGCAGGCACACCAGGACATCCCCACCGAGGACATCGACGCACTCAGGCGCGAACTGGGCCTGACCGGGCCGCTGTTCGAGACCGTCCTCGATGCCACCGCGCTCGAGCGGGACCTCACCGAGGACACCGCGCTGCGGGTGGCCGTCTTCCACCACGACGGCCGGCTCGTACTGCGGCTGAGCCACCGCACCGAGATCCTCGACGCCGACAGCGCCGCCCGCATCGCCGGCTATCACCTCAGGGCGCTCGCGCTGATCACCGCCGACCCCGACGCCGAACACGCACGCCAGAGCCTGCTGTCCGCCGAGGAACTGCACATCCAGCTCGAGCAGCTCGCCGGACCCGTGCGCACATTGCCTGATGCGCGGGTGCATGAACTCTTCGAGGACCGGGTGCGCACGCATCCGGATGCCGTCGCCGCCGTGCACGCCGGAAGGCAGTGGACCTACAGGGAGCTCAACACCCGGGCCAACCGGCTGGCCCACGCCCTTCGCGCCCGCGGTCTCGCCCACGAAGGCGTCGTCGCGGTGGTGAGCGAACGCAACCTCAACTGGCTGGCCGCCGTCATCGCGGTCTTCAAAGCCGGAGGTGTCTACCTCCCCATCGAGCCGCACTTCCCGGCCGAACGCATCGCCGCCACCCTCTCCCGCGCCGCATGCACCCTGATACTGACCGAACCCGGCCACACCACCACCCTCGACCAGGCACTCGAGCATCTGCCCGAAGTCCGGACACTCCTCATCGACGCGGCCTGGGAAGAAGACCACCCCGACGACGACCCGGGCATCCCCGTCACACCCGGCCAGCTCGCCTACATCTACTTCACCTCCGGCTCCACCGGCGAGCCGAAGGGCGCGATGTGCGAACACGCCGGCATGCTCAACCACCTCTACGCCAAGATCGACGACCTGCAGATCGGCGAGGGACAGACGGTGGCCCAGACCGCGCCGCAGTGCTTCGACATCTCCCTGTGGCAGCTTTTGTCCGCACTGCTGACCGGCGGACGGACCCTGCTGGTCGAACAGGACGCCATCCTCGACGTCCCCCGCTTCCTCGACACCATCACCGACGCCAGGGCCACCGTCGTGCAGGTCGTGCCCTCCTACCTCGAAGCCGTCCTGACCGAGCTCGAACAGCGCCCCCGCACCCTGCCCGACCTGCGCTACGTGTCGGTCACCGGCGAGGCACTGAAGAAAGAACTCGCCGCACGCTGGTTCACCGCCCAGCCCCGCACCGCCCTGGTCAACGCCTACGGCCTCACCGAGACCTCGGACGACACCAACCACGACGTCATGCACCGCACGCCGGAGAGCATCCTGCTCGGCCCCCCGGTCAACAACGTGCGCATCTACGTCGTCGACGAACACCTCACCCCGGTGCCACTGGGCGCCCCGGGCATGATCGCGTTCTCCGGGGTCTGCGTCGGCCGCGGCTACATCAACGACCCCGAACGCACCCGGAGCGCCTACCTGGCCGACCCGCACCGCGAAGGCACGCGGCTCTACCTCGGCGGCGACCACGGCCGCTGGCACCCCTCAGGAAAGCTGGAGTTCCTCGGCCGCCACGACACCCAGGTCAAGATCCGCGGATTCCGCATCGAGACCGGCGAGATCGAGAACACCCTGCTGCGCCTGCCCGGTGTCCGCGACGGCGCGGTGGTCGTGGCCGAACGCGCCGGCCAGAGCAAGCACCTGGTCGCCTTCTACTGCAGCCCCCGCCCCCTGGACACCCAGACCCTCACCGACCGACTGGGTGCCTTTCTGCCCCCCTACATGATCCCGGCGGCCTTCCACTGGCGCGACAGCCTGCCGCTGACCGCCAACAGCAAGACCGACAAGAAGGCACTGGCGGCGCTCGCCGCCCGGCTCGCCCCCGCCGAGGACGGCCACGAGCCGCCGGCCACACCGGCCGAGCAGCACCTCGCGGCCGCCTGGGCGAAGGCCCTCGGCGTCCCGCGCGAGCGGATCGGACGCCGCGACCACTTCTTCGACCACGGCGGCACCTCCCTCGCGGCGGTGAAGCTCGCCATCGCCCTGGACCGCGCCGTCTCCCTCACCGACATCACCGCGCACCCGGTCCTCACCGACCTCGCCGCCCTGCTCGACAACGCTCCCCAGCGCCGTACACCCCAACCGCCGGCCTCCTCCTCAGCCCCACCGAAAGGAAAAACACCCTGCGGTGCCCGGCACCGGCAGGCCGTTTGACACCGTCATGGCCGCCTCCCACGCTGGTGGGAGATGGTCCATCCACTCAAAGGGAGATCATCATGGCGACAAGCGCCCCGAACCGCATCCGGCATCTCGTCGGCGCGTTCTGCGCTGCTGCGCTGCTCGCCGCAACGGTGGGCGTGGCAGCCGCGGAGGCAGTGCCTGGGACGACGAAGGCCACGGCACAACCGTCGAGCACGGCACCGAAGGAGCCCTGCACGGGTTACCACTACGACGAGGAGCACAACCGCGTCTGGGATCCGCCGGGCTGCACCCCGCCATGAGGTGAGGCGACACCGCCGCCCTCGCGTTTTCTCACCGGGCCGGGTGGTGCCGCCGACCGGCGATGACGTTCAAAGGTGTGTCAGGACGTGATCACCGACACCGAATTCGAGCTCCCGTTGGCCACGTAGACCCGGCGCCCGTCCGGGGACACCGTCACCCCCGCCGGGTGGGAGCCGACGGGGACGGGCTTGCCGACCGTGCGGTTCGTCTCGGTGTCGATCACTGAAACGGAGTTCGAGCTCGCGTTGGCCACGTAGACCCGCCCGTCCCGCGACACCGCCACCCCCGCCGGGGTGTCGCCGACGGGGATGGGGCTGCCGACCGTGCGGTTCGTCGTGGCGTCGATCACCGACACCGAACCCGAGGAGCCGTTGGTCACGTAGACCCGGCGCCCGTCGGGGGACACCGCCACCCCCTCCGGGTTGGCGCCGACGGGGATGGGCTTGCCGACCGTGCGGTTCGTCTCGGTGTCGATCACCGACACCGAGCCCGAGTCGGAGTCCAGGCTGGTCACGTAGACCCGGCGCCCGTTCGGCGACACTGCCACCCCCGCCGGGAAGGGGTCGACGGGGATGGGGCTGCCGACCGTGCGGTTCGTCTCGGTGTCGATCACTGAAACGGAACTCGAGCTCGCGTTGGCCACGTAGACCCGCCCGTTCCGCGACACCGCCACCCCCTGCGGGGAGTCGCCGACGGGGATGGGGCTGCCCACCGTGCGGTTTGTCGTGGCGTCGATCACCGACACCGAGCCCGCGTAGCTGTTGGTCACGTAGACCAGGCGTCCGTCCGGGGACACCGCCACCCCCTCCGGGCGGGAGCCGACGGAGACGGGGCTGCCCACCGTGCGGTCCGTCGCGACGTCGATCACCGACACCGAACTCGAGGCGAAGTTGGCCACGTAGGCCCGGCGCCCCTCCGGGGACGCCGCCACCCCCTGCGGGGAGTCGCCGACGGGGATCGACAGCACGGATGCTGCCGGGGGTTCAGGACTGGGGGAGCGGCACTGTGTCAGGTAGAGGCCGCTGCCTCCCGCGGTCAGCATCACCAGCAGCGCCCCCGCAATGAGCCCGGCCCGTCGGCGTCTGGGCCGCGGTGGGCGGGGTGGCAGCCGGGCCTCGTCACTGCGCGGCAGCGGCCCCAGGGGCGGGCCGGCCGGTTTCTCCGGCCCGGCCGGCGGCTCGGCCGGCGGCACGTACTCGGTCGGCGGGTCCGTTTCCCTGGGACGCGGCGGCTTCGGGGCGGGGGGCGGCTCGGACGGCGGCACCTCCGGTGGGAGAACCTGCTGCTGCGAAGGGGAGGGGCCGGGCTGGGCGGCGATGATGGAGGTGAGCCGCTGGGCGGCCTCGTCGCCGTCCATCCGCTGCGCGGGGTCCTTGGACAGCAGCCCGAGGAGGACCGGGGACAGCTCCGCTGCCTGCCGCGGCGGGGCGGGAGGCTCGAACATCAGGGCGCTCAGCATGCCGGGACCGGAGTCGCGGTCGAAGGGGCCGGCCCCCTCGAGCGCGAAGTACAGGGTGGCGCCGAGCGAGAACAGGTCGGCCGCCGGGGTCGGCGCGTCGCTGCGGATCCGTTCCGGGGCCATGAAACGCATGGTCCCGACGACCTCCAGGGAGGCGGTCAGCCGGGCCTCTCCGGAACTCGGCTCCACCGCGATGCCGTAGTCGGTCAGCAGCACCTGGCCACTGTCCGCAGGATGGGAGCGCTGCGGACTGGGGTGGGTCAGCAGGATGTTGGCCGGTTTGACGTCACGGTGCAGGATGCCGAGCCGGTGGCCCTCCAGCAGGGCGTCGAGCACGGCCAGCCCGATCCGGGCGACGTCGGCGGGCGGCAGCGGCCCGCACTCGCGCACCACCGCATCCAGGTCCATGGCACCGGGGACGAAGTCCATGACGATCCACGGCAGGCCGCCGTCCTCCACGATGTCGTGCACGGTGACGACATGGGGGTGGTTGCGCAGCCGGGCAGCGTGCCGCGCTTCGCCGCGGGCCCTCGCGATCCGGGTGCCCACCTCGCGTTCGGGGATTTCCCGCGGCAGGATGATCTCCTTGAGCGCGACCTCGCACGCCAGTTCCTGGTCGTAGGCCAGCCACACCCGCCCCATACCGCCGGCGCCGAGCCGGCGCAGGAGCCGGTAGCGGCCGGTGATCACGCGCCCGGCGTCCTCGTTCGCTCCTGTCATGGATCCCTCTTCCAGAGCGGGCCAGCAGGGCTCCCCGGCGAGCGGTGAAAGGCTCCCCCTCCACGTATCGCATAACGCCCAAAGAGTGGCAAATCGTCCCCTGGCGCGCGCCATGACGCGATGAGGTCACAAGTTCGGTTCTTTTGGACGGGCGAGACACTCGTGTCGGTGGGTGGGGCTGTGACCCAGCAGGCTGGTCGGCCGCCGTGCACTTCAGCTGACGCGGCGGGACTGAGCGTCGACCTGGAAACCGGCTGAAACACCGCGCACCTCGTGGTGGCCGAAGGGTCACGGCCCGGACAGGCCGAGCAGGGCTGCCGCATGGGTGTCGAGGATCATGGTGACCTCCTCCGGGGCGAGCCCCGAGTCGGCGATGTAGTCCACGGCCCGCAGGAAGACCTCCCCGTCCTCGTACGGAAAATCCGTGCCGAGTACGAGGCGGTCCGCGCCGAATGACGCCGCGGCGGCGACCAGCGCCGGCGTATGCACGTGGCTGACCGTGTCGTACCAGAGGCGGCCGACGGTCACCGAGGGCAGTTCGGGCGTCTCGGGGGACTCGAACGCCAGATGGTCGTCAAGCCGGCGCGGCAGCAAGGGCAGCGCCCCGCCCAGGTGCGAGGCCAGGACACGCATCCGCGGATAGCGCACGGGGATGCCCGCGAGGATCAGATGCATGACCGCCACCGTGTCCTCGACCGGCGCCCCGACCATCCACGTCATGCCGTGCTCGGTGATCAGCGGGCTGGCGGCACCTTCGCCGGCCGGGTGGATGTACAGGACGGCGCCGCGCCGGTCGAGCTCCTCGTGGACGGGGCCGAAAAGCGGATCGGCGAGTGTGCGGCCGAGTACGGTCGTGGTCACCGGGATCTTCCGAGGATGCCTCGGCCTTCAGGCCGGGGAGGAATCGGACTCCTGCGGAGCAGGGCAGGAAACGGGATTTCGCCCCCAGGGC
>NZ_JBEZLR010000166.1:0-12272 GCF_040652275.1 Streptomyces sp. NPDC048275 | reverse complement strand
GCCGGGTGGGTTGGTGGCTGTTCTCCGCCCGGTTGTTCAGGCCCTTGTGCGAGCGGTGCTCAGCCGAGGGCATGACCTCACGGCGGGCTGCGCCACAGGAGCGAAGCTTGTCCGTGACGATCACCCGCGGGACCGCGCGCGTCTTCTTCATCAGCCGGCGGAAGAACCTCCGGGCTGCGGCCTTGTCCCGGCGGCTCTGCACGAGGATCTCAAGCACGTTGCCGTCCTGGTCGACGGCCCGCCATAGGTACTTCCGCTCCCCGTTGATCCTGATGAACACCTCGTCCAAGTGCCACTTGTCCCCGGATCGGGGCCGGCGGCGGCGCAGTCCGTTCGCGTAGGCCTGTCCGAACTTCAGACACCAGCGGCGGACCGTCTCGTAGGAGACGATCACGCCGCGCTGGAGCGCAGCGCCGTTGCAGGACCCGGCGCACGGTGGCCTCTGCTGGGGCGGTCGGGCCGGTGGGTTCACGGCTCGGGCCGCCGAGGGCGGCGAGCACGGTGGCCGGTGCGTCCGCGGCCCACTCCGCGATCGCACTCAGAGACTTCGCGCCAGCCAGCACCGCGCAGGCGGCCAGGGCGAGGACGAAGGCGACCAACCTTCGTCGCTACGTGGTCGATTGGATCAGGCGGACCGTCCACGCAAAGCGCTCGGCTGGACACCCGCCGAGCGCATGCGTGGACTCCTCCCTCCTCCCTGACGGGTATACGTCAATCACATTCTCTGGTAGGAAACTTTCCTAACAGAACGCGGGAACGACACACTCCCCCTCGGAGGTACCGTGCACACCCCCCACATACGCACGTCACGCCGCACGCTGCTCGCCCTGATCGGAGCTTCACTGGTGGCAGGTCCGGTCATCGCGACCCAGTCCGCGACCGCCGCGCCGGCAGGTCTGGACGACCCGGCGAAGAAGGAGATCGCCATGAAACTGGTGTCCAGCGCGGAGAACTCCTCGCTGGACTGGAAGGCGCAGTACGGGTACATCGAGGACATCGGCGACGGGCGCGGCTACACCGCCGGGATCATCGGCTTCTGCTCGGGCACCGGCGACATGCTCGACCTCGTCGAGCTGTACGCGCAGCGCAAGCCCGGCAATGTCCTCGCGAAATACCTGCCCGCCCTGCGCAACGTGGACGGCACCGATTCGCACGAGGGCCTGGACCCCGGCTTCCCGGGCGACTGGAACAGGGCCGCCCAGGACTCGGCGTTCCAGCAGGCCCAGAACGACGAGCGCGACCGCGTGTACTTCAACCCCGCCGTCCGGCAGGGCAAGGCCGACGGCATAGGCGTCCTCGGCCAGTTCACGTACTACGACGCCATCGTGATGCACGGCGACGGCGGCGACAGCACCAGCTTCGGCAACATCCGCAGGCGGGCCCTGTCCAGTGCCCGGCCGCCTGCCCAGGGCGGCGACGAAGTGACGTATCTGAACGCGTTCCTCGACGCGCGCGTCTGGGCGATGAAGCAGGAGGCGGCACACGAGGACACCAGCCGGGTCGACACCGCGCAGCGGGTCTTCCTGCGAAACCGGAACCTGAACCTTGACCCGCCGCTGGACTGGCAGGTGTACGGGGACAGTTACCACATCGGCTGACCGGGCCGGGGGTACGGCGGAGGGCGCGACACCCCTGGGTGCCGCGCCCTTCGTATGCCCGAGTCGTCAGTGGGCCGGGACCGCCTTCAGGTCCTCGCCCGCCTCCATGGGGTGGGTCACGTCGTCCGCGTCCTGCCCCTTGCCGAGGTGGTTGAAGACGAGGTTGAGGACCACGGCCGCCACACACCCCGTCGAGATCCCCGAGTCCAGGACGATCTTCGCGGTCTCCGGGAAGGCGTGGTAGAACTCCGGCGCGGTGATCGGGATGATGCCGACGGCCAGCGATACGGCGACGATCAGGACGTTGTTGTCCTTGTCCAGGCCCGCTCGTACGAGGGTCTGGACACCGCTGGCCGCGACCGAGCCGAAGAGGACGACGCCCGCGCCGCCGAGGACGGGGCGCGGTACGACAGCGATCAGCGAGGCGGCCATGGGGCACAGGCCCATCAGCACCAGGAAACCGCCGCCGGTGGCGACGACGTACCGGCTGCGGATCCTTGTCATCGCGACCAGGCCGATGTTCTGCGCGAAGGCGCTGCACATGAAACCGTTGAAGAGCGGGCTGATCGCCGAGCCGAGGGTGTCGGCGCGCAGGCCCGCCGCGATGGTCTTCTCGTCGGCGGGACGCTCGACGATCTCGCCCAACGCCAGCATGTCCGCGGTCGATTCGGTCATCGAGACCACCATCACCACGCACATCGAGACGATCGCGGCGACCTGGAACTGCGGGGCGCCGAAGTGGAACGGGTCCGGGAAGCCGACGACGTCCGCGTCGGCCACCGGAGCGAAGTCCGTGACACCGAACGGGATCGCGACAAGCGTGCCGATGACGAGGCCGAGCAGTACGGCGATCTGCTTGACGAAGCCGCGGGTGAAGCGGCGCAGGAGCAGCACGATGACGAGGGTGGCGGCGGCCAGGCCCAGGTAGGTCGTCGAGCCGTAGTCGTCCGCCGCGGGGTCGGGTCCCTGCGCCCATCCGAAGGCGACCGGCAGCAACGAGATGCCGATGAGGGTGATGACGGTGCCGGTGACGACGGGCGGGAAGAAGCGGATCGCCTTGCTGAAGAAGGGGGCGGCTATGAAGCCGAGGACGCCCGCGACGATGACCGCGCCGAAGATGACCGGCAGCGCGTCGCTCTTGTCCTTGGCGGAGGCGACGACCGCGGTCATCGGGGCGACGCCCGCGAAGGTGACGCCGTTGACGAACGGAAGCCTGGCGCCGATCTTCCAGAAGCCGATCGTCTGCAGGAAGGTGGCGAGGCCCGCCGTGAACAGGCAGGCGCCGGTGAGGAAGGTCAGCTCGGTGGCGGTCAGACCGACGGCGGCGCCGACGATCAGAGGTGGGGCGACGACTCCGGCGTACATGGCGGCGACGTGCTGGAGGCCGCTGGTCGCCATCTTCAGGGGTGGGAGTTTTTCGTCAACTGGATGCCTGGGCTGGTCAGTTGGTTGTGCATCGGTGCTGGGCTCGGGCTGCTGGGCGGCCACGGCGGCTCCTCCGGTCGGATACACGTCGGCGTTGACGCGGTGTTCAGGGAGGTGATGCGCGGTCATGGGGGACCCCCGCGCGAGCGAAGCCGAGCGTGGGGGTGGGACCGGGACGAAGACCGTTCAGAGGGAACGGGGACCGTTCCGGGGCGCGCACGTCCCTGCACGCCCCGGACACGGCCGCCATGGACCCCACTCGGGTCCATGGCTACCGGCCGAGGGCCGTCCCCCTCGGCCGGAGATCTTCAACTGTTCAGGCCTGCGCGGCGATCCGCGCCAGGCGCTGTGCCTGTTCCCGCGTGGAGCGGGCGACGGCGTCCTCGTCGACGTGCAGCAGGCGGCTGTCCTCGACGACCGGTCTGCCGTTGACGAGGGAGAGCGTGACCGGGGCCGCGGCGCCGAAGACCAGGGCGGTCACCGGGTCGGCGATCGAGGCGTGGGCTAGGGTGTCCAGCTTCCACAGCACGAGGTCGGCGAGCTTGCCCGGCTCCAGGGAGCCGATCTCCGCCGCCCTGCCCAGGACTTGGGCTCCGCCGTAGGTGCCCAGGCGCAGCGCCTGACGGGCGTTCAGGGCGGCTTCCCGGTGCGCGCCCAGGCGGTTGATGAGGAGGGCGTTGCGCAGTTCGGTGTGGAGTTCGCCGGACTCGTTCGACGCGGTGCCGTCGACGCCGAGGCCGACCGGGACGCCGGCCGCGAGCAGGTCGGGGACGCGTGCGATGCCGGCGGCCAGACGGGCGTTGGAGGACGGGCAGTGGGCCACGCCCGTCTTGGTGCGGGCGAAGGCGGCGATGTCGGAGTCGTTCATGTGGACGCAGTGCGCCATCCAGACGTCCTCGCCGAGCCAGCCCGTCGACTCGAAGTACTCGGTCGGGCCCATCCCGAACAGCTCCTTGCAGAACTGCTCCTCCTCGACGGTCTCCGAGCCGTGCGTGTGTAGCCGTACGCCCTTGCGACGGGCCAACTCGGCTCCTTGCCGCATCAGTTCGGTGGACACGGAGAACGGCGAGCAGGGCGCGACGGCGATCTGTGTCATCGCGCCGAAGGAGGCGTCGTGATGCTCGTCGACGGTCGCCTCGGTGGCGGCGAGCGCCCCTTCGAGGGTCTCGACGGCGAAGTCCGGCGGCAGCCCGCCGTCCTTCTCGCTGCGGTCCATGGAGCCACGGGCGAGGGTGAAGCGGACGCCCGTCTCGCCGGCCGCGCGGATGATGGCGCCGGACAGGTCGCCGGAGCCCTTCGGGAAGACGTAGTGGTGGTCCATGGCGGTGGTGACACCGCCACGGGCCATCATGGCGAGGGAGCCCTGCGCGGCGGAGTACACCATCTGCTCGTCGATGCGCGCCCAGGTCGGGTAGAGCGCGACGAGCCAGTTGAAGAGGTTGTGGTCGGTGGCGAGGCCGCGGGTGATCCACTGGTAGAAGTGGTGATGCGTGTTGACCAGGCCGGGGGTGGCCATGTGACCGGTGCCGTCGATGCGGCGTACGACGTTCTCCAGGCCCTCCGGAGCCCTGCCCGCGCCGACGGACTCGATGCGGTTGCCCACGACGACGACATGGCCCGAGGCGTACTCGGTGTCGCCCGCGTCGACCGTCGCGATCGCACAGTTCTCGATGACGATCCGCTGGGTGACTGTGGCGTCTGCCGCTGCTGCCATGGTGCTTCTCCTTCTTCGTTCGGTGGGGTGGGCACGGCAGGACCCTGGGAGATTTGAGTGCCGCGGCTGTCGACGCCACGGGTGCCGCAGAAGGGGATACCTGAGGGTTTCAGAGGTTGGTGAGGTCCACGGGGATCTGCGGCTCGCAGCCGTCGCGCAGGACGGTGGCCTCGATCAGACCGTAGGGACGGTCGGCCGCGAAGTAGACGGCCCCGTCGGCGGTATCGTTCTCAAGCCCGAACGGCTTGAGGTCGACCAGGAAGTGATGCTTGTTCGGGAGGGAGAAACGGACCTCGTCGATCTCGCCGCGGTGCTCGATGATGCGCGAACCCATTTGGTAGAGGGTCTGCTGCAACGACAGGGAGTACGTCTCCGCGAAGGCCTGGAGCATGTGCTTCCTGACCTGGTCGTAGGACTTCTCCCAGTCGGGCATCCGCTGCTCGTCGCCGCTCCAGTTGAAGCGCCAGCGGGCGGAGACCTGGGTGGCCAGGATGCGGTCGTACGCCTCGGGGAGCGTCGTGTACTTGTCCTTGACGTAGCCCCAGAATTCGGAGTTGGTCGAGTTCATCACGGTCAGGTCCTTGAGGCCGGAGACGACCTCCCACGACTCACCGTCGTACGTGATCTGCGTCAGCCGGGTTTCCTGGCCCTTTCGTACGAACGAGTGCTTGACGTCGTCCGCGTCGGAGGTCTCGATGCGCTCCCAGGCGTACTCCTCGATGCGGATACGGGCCTGGTGGATCGAGTCCTGACTCGTGACGAAGTGGCGGGCCAGGTGGATGCCGAACCGCTCGGCGGACTCGATGCCGTGCTCCTTGGCGAACGCGTACACCGTGTTCTTGGTGGTGTCGGTCGGCAGCACGTTCGCGTTCGAGCCGGAGTAGTGGACCTCGTCCATGTCGCCGCTCAGCGACACCGACACGTTCAGGTCCTTGATGTGGTGGGTGGCACCGTCCCGCGTGATCTTGACGACGCGGTTCTCGGCCTTGCCGTACTGGTTCTGTCCCAGAAACGTCGGCATGTCTGCTAGCTCCCTCGGTAAACGGAGTAGCCGAACGGGTTGAGCAGCAGCGGCACGTGGTAGTGCTCGCCCGGCGTGACGGCGAAGGTGATCGCCACCTCCGGGAAGAACACTCCGCTCGCACCGCTGTCCCGATTCGCGGGGGCGTCCTGCTGCGCATCGGCTTGCTTGTTCTCGGACTTCTCGAAATACGCCTCGACCTCGAAGTCGAGCCGTACGTGTGTGGTCCCCTCCGGCAGGGCCGGGAGGTCCTTGCACCGCCCGTCCGCGTCGGTCGCGGAGCCGCCGAGCGGCTGCCAGTCCGCGTCATGCCCCGCGCGGGCCGCGAGCCGGACGGCGACGCCCTCGGCGGGGCGTCCGACGCTGGTGTCCAGGATGTGCGTGGACACGGACGCTGTGGTGTCGGTGCTCATGCCTCATCTTCCTGCTGTACGAGAGGGGACAGACGGATACGGTTGATCTTGCCCAGTTCGGAGCGGACGATCTCGCGCTCCTGCTCGGGCGAGTTGCCGATCCGGTCCTTGACCGCGTCGCGCATCTGCTCGCCGGTGCGGCCGGTGGCGCAGATCAGGAAGACGTGACCGAACTTCTCCTGGTAGGCCAGGTTCAGTTCGAGCATCTCCGCCTTGAGGTCCGCGGAGGCGCCGGCCATGCCGCGCTGCTCCCGGGAGGAGGTCGGGTCCCCGGGCTTCGGCCTGCCGATCGGCGGGTGCCCGGCCATCGCCTCCGCCAGGTCGGCGGTGGTCAGCTCGGCCATGACGGCCTCGCTCGCGGCGAACAAGGCGTCCGGGGTGGCGTACGGGCGACGGGCGAGCAGCCCGCGCACCCACGCCGAGGAGGCGCACACCTCGTGGAGGGCGGCGTAGGCCGCCTGCTCCTCCAGGGCGTTGAACCGGGCGAGACTGCCGGGTGTCGTACTCGAAGTCACGGGAAGCCTCCGTGGCCTTGTGCTGGACGGGCTGCGGCCAGCTAACGCCCTCCGAAACACCACGTCAACACTTTGTTGAAAACTTCGAGTAACAAAAACCGCCGCCCGGGGAGTCCGGACGGCGGCGGGTCACACGGGCACGACGGCGCGGCGCGAGAGGGCGCCCATCCTGGCGTTTTCGCTGGTCAGGAGTCCTTTTCGCGGTTGAGGTAGTTGTAGACGGTGAAGCGGCTCACGCCCAACGCGCTCGCCACCGTCTCCACCCCGTGCCGCACGGAGAAGGCGCCACGGGCCTCGAGTATCCGCACGACCTCCTGCTTGGCCTTGCGGTCGAGATCGGCCAGCCGCTTGCCCCGCTTGCGCTCCAGGGCGGCCAGGATGTGATCGAGCGAGTCGGCCAGCTGCGGCAGCCGTACGGCGACCACGTCCGCGCCCTCCCAGGAGAGCACGACGTCGTCGGGTCCGGCCTGGTCCGGCGCCACCATCTCACCGCCCATGGCGTCCACCAGCGGCTTGACCGCCGTAACGAAGGGATCGTCCCCGACACCGGTCACTTATCGCCCTCCCCGACCACGTTCACCTGCAACGAGACCCGGGTGGCGCCCGCCTCCAGAGCCTTGCGCAGCAGCGCGTCGACCGCGGTGAGCACCACGTCCGCACCGCCCTCCGCGGTATTGCCGAACGGGCCGACGTCCACGGCGTCCAGTTCGGCCGCCTCAATGACCTCGCGGGCGACCAGCGCGTGCGGGGGCGCCTCGTCGAGGTCGAAGGGTTCGGTCGTGAACTCCACTCTCAATCGCACTGTGCCCCCATGGCATCGGATCTGATCTGCGCGCTCTCTCACCCAGCGTCATCGCAGCGTTGGTGTGCCCCAGTCGCTGGGACACGACCTTAACGGACTACCCCACGGCAATCAGCAGCGATGCATACGCGTACCGAAGGGCATGCGCCCCTGTGCTCGACCAGGCCGGGCCGCACACAGGGTGACCGGCGGGCCGCCCCGGTACCCGCCCGCCGTCGGTTCACGCCCGCCCATCGCATGGCTCATCTCACCCTCCGAATGCTGGACGTGCCGCGGCACGCTGTCAGCCGCTCCCCTAGGCTGGCCGGCGCAGCTGGTTCGCCCCGTCCGCCAGGCGGGATGCGTCGTAAGAGGGAACCCGGCGGGAATCCGGGACTGCCCCGCAGCGGTGAGCGGGAACGACCGCCGTCATACGCACTGGGCCCGACGAACGGGCCTGGGAAGCGACGGCCAGTAGGTGTCTCGTACGACGGTTTCGTACGACGGGACGTGCCCGCGAGTCCGAAGACCTGCCAACTGCCCGCGTACGAACGATGCGTGCGCGGACATCCCGGTGACCTCGTGGGCGGGTCGGCGACGAGCCCGCCCTGCGCGAGACGCTGCCGCTGCGGGCAGGCGACCGCCCGGCCTACCTGGCCTGGGCCACCGAAGCGTTCCGGCTCAGCACGAGCGGAGTGCGGCCGGACACGCAGATCAGCCTGGAGGCGGCCCGCTCCCACATGCAGGTCGCCCGCGAACTGGCCGCCCACGGCTACCCGCGCGAGGCCGGACCGGGCGTCTACGACATCCACTCCCCGCGTGCGCCGAGCACGGAGGAGGCAGCCGCCCTGCTGCGCAAGGGACTTGAGGCCATCCCCGCCGAACGGCTGTGGGTGAATCCCGACTGCGGCCTGAAGACCCGCGCCTGGCCCGAGACACGTGCCTCACTGGAGAACCTGGTCGCCGCCGCCCGCACGGTCCGCGAGGAAATCTCCCTGTCCTGACACCGGGACCGCAGGTCGGGGAGGGTAGAGCCGCACACCATGACCGCACCAGGAGGAGCCACCCAGTGACCAGCCGTGTCACCTTCATCTCGCCCGCGACGAGCCGGTCGCTGCGGCAGGCCCGCTTCGACGACGGCGGCTCGATCGACGACGCGGGAGCAGCCCGGGCCCGCGCGGCGGCAGGATCGCTGCCCCGGGCCGTCCGTGTCGTCGCCTCGCCCGGTGTGCGGTGCCGTGAGACGGCAGCGGCGCTCGGTCTGCGTGGTGAGGACGCGCCGGGGCTGGCGGCCCTGGATGTGGGCCGCTGGCGGGGCCTCACGCTCGACGAGGTCGGCGCCGCCGAACCGGAGGCGGTGGCCCGCTGGCTCGCCGACCCCGCCTCGGCGCCCCACGGCGGGGAGTCGGTCCAGGACGTGTGCGCCCGGGTCGGGAGCTGGCTGGACGCCGCGGCGGAGTCGGACGGCCGTACGCTCGCCGTGGTCGAGCCGGAGGTCGTACGGGCAGCCGTCGTCCACGCCCTGGGCATGTCCGCCGCGGCCTTCTGGCGGCTGGACGTGCCGCCGCTGACGGCAACGGAGCTCAGTGGACGGGCCGGGCGCTGGAACCTGCGGCTGGGACGCCCGCTGGACGTACCGGAAACCATCGCCGACCTTTGAGCCACAACGGTGGGCAGCGCGCCGCACGAGCGGGCCGGCAGGCTGGAGCGGTGGGCGGGGCGGCGGGCTGTCGCCGCGGTGGTTCAGGAGGCCGGGTCCCGGTGGCGGCGCAGCAGGTCCGCTATCGCGCAGCGCAGGCAGTCGGCAGCCGTGTCCGACTGTGTGGCGCCGACGGCGGGCCACGGGGGCGGGCATGCCGTCGGTGCCTGCCCGCCCCGCTCAAGGCAGACCGCGGGGGCCCCGATCAAGGTCTCCAGTTCCTGGAGGAGCTGTTCGGTGCGCTTCGCCTTGTGGGCGAGCACCCGTACCCGGGCGCTCTGGCCGCCGATCTGCCGTCGGCTGGCGATCAGCTGCTCGTACTCCTCCACCGTCAGGGCGACCGCCTCACGTCCGCCGAGGGTGATGTGGCGCGGCTGGGGTCGTCTGGCCACTCGGTTCCTCCGCTCCTCACCCGGGTGGTTCCCGTCCAATCGGTCCGTTCCGTGCGTCATGTCCTGTCCGTGGTCCGATGGCGTGGGTGCCCGGAAAACGCGAGAGGGCCCCCGGATGGTTCCGCGGGCCCTCACTCGTGTGGCGGGTCACGTCAGTTGGGCGCGGCGACCGGCCGGCCCGCGGCGACCGTCGCAGGCCTGGGATTCAGCAGCCGCTCGGCCAACTCGCCGAAGACGAGGCCGAATCCGCCCCACAGGGTGACCTGCATGGCCAGTGCGGAGAGGCGGAACCGCCACAGCACGGTGGCCGGGAAGTCGTTCGGCACCTCGTTGACGACGGGCAGGAACGCGTACGCGAGCCCGATCACCAGGGCGAAGGCGGCCACCGCGGCGACGGTGGCGTACCAGGTGCCCAGCTTCGGTGCGAGCCGCTTGCCCAGGAGAGTGGCGGCGATCGCGAGAAGGACGCTGAGCACCATCATCAGGAAGTACAGCGTGGTCCGCTTGCCGATGGTGTCGCCGTTGCCGACCGCCGGCGGGTTGGCCGGGTACTTCAGGAACGGAACCACGTAGACCGCGAGCAGAGCGCAGCCGGACAGCAGCAGCGCGGTGGCCCGAGGGCTGAAGCGGCCGATACGGCCGAGCGCGAAGCAGTAAGCGAGGGCGGCGATGCCGCCGAAGGCGACCCCGTAGATCAGGACGCCGGTGGCCAGGCCCGCGGTGGACTGCAGGGATCGGGAGACGATCTCCACCTCGTGCTCGTGCGCGGGGGCGTGGG
Organism: Streptomyces sp. NPDC048275; assembly: GCF_040652275.1. Taxonomy (NCBI): domain Bacteria; kingdom Bacillati; phylum Actinomycetota; class Actinomycetes; order Kitasatosporales; family Streptomycetaceae; genus Streptomyces; species Streptomyces sp. NPDC048275. The sequence continues at coordinate 1,936 of NZ_JBEZLR010000166.1, read as the reverse complement.
CCTCCTCGAAGCCGATCGCCTTGTCGACATTCGGTTCACCGAGGAAATAGGCGGCAATCAGGGCGAGTACGCCGGCGCCGAGGCCGGCGAGCATGCCCCGCACGAGAAGGTTTCTCACTGTTGCGGAGTTCATGAGTGCTGGTTCCCCTCGGGTCAGTGGCAGGGGAAGCCGAGCAGATGGCGGGCGTCGTGCACCCATTCATGGACGTCCTCGCCGGAGACGACGGACATGGCGCCCTGCTCGGCGCCGACGAAGTACAGCAGGACCAGCATCAGGATGCCGAAGAAGACCGCCCACGGGACGATCGCGCCGATCGGCAGCTTGGCGGGGAGAGCGGGGGTGGTGGCGGTCGACGGGGCGACATGCTGCGCCATGGCAGGGCCTCCTCTGGGAGTTCGCGTCCCATATCGGTGGTGCACTGGACGACGGCTACGGGTCTGACTCGCCCCCCTCTCGCAAAAGGGGTGGCACACAGTGGCGCGACCGTTCCGGATTCCCACCGGCTTCCGTCTTGCCGTCGTCGATATGGCACCGACGGTACCGCGTGGCGGGTACATGGCCAAGACCAGGCACCTGGCGTGATCTGCTTCTCTCGCGCCGGACGGCTAGGGCCTGTCCGGCGGATCAAGTCGGAGGGAAGCAGTGGTGCCTTGTCGGCGCAGGTGAGTGGGGTCTGGTGCGTCGAGCTGCAAGGCGGAGGAGGGCGTCGACGCGATGGGGGTCCCCCCGCTCGAGCGAAGCCGAGAGTGGGGGAGTCGGCAACCGACGACAACGCCGCAGATCGGCGTGCCAGACCCCGCGTCTCCGGCATGATCCGCCGGACAGGCCCTAGGGGCCCCGGTGGCGGCGAACAGGACCCGACTCCCCTCCCCCACGCGGGAGTCGGCGTCGCCGTCTGCCACCGAACCCGCCAAGCCCGGCCTGGTCCCGTACGCCGTGGCCGCAGGAGCTGACCTCACTCGCCACGGTGACTGGCTCACCTGCTTGGTCGCGAGCTGAAGCAGCAGAAGGGCTCCCGCACGTCACGTCCTTGCGGGAGCCCTTCGCTGTGCTGCCTGCCACGTGAAGGTTGAGAAGACGATCACAAGGCAGGGCATCATGCCTGCGCTACGGCGTCACGGCGCGAGCAGCAGGCTGTCGCCGCGCTCCTTGGCGGCGGCGTAACGCCGGGCCACGTCCTGCCAGTTGACGACGGCCCACATGGCGTCGATGAAGTCGACCTTCTGGTTCTTGTACTGGAGGTAGAAAGCGTGCTCCCAGGCGTCGAAGACGAGGATCGGGGTCGAGCCCTGGCCGACGTTGCCCTGGTGGTCGTAGACCTGTTCGACGATGAGGCGGCCGCTCAGCGGCTCGTACGCGAGGACGCCCCAGCCGGAGCCCTGGGTGGTCGCGGCGGCCTTGGTGAGCTGCGCCTTGAAGCCGGCGAACGAGCCGAAGGACTCGGCGATCGCGTCCGCGAGCTCGCCGACACCGTCCTTGTCGAGGGGCTCGCCGCCACCGTCGCCCGTCATGTTGTGCCAGTAGATGGAGTGCAGGATGTGGCCGGAGAGGTGGAAGGCCAGGTTCTTCTCCAGCCCGTTGATCGAGCCCCACGACTCCTTGTCGCGTGCCTCCGCGAGCTGCTCCAGCGTGTCGTTCGCACCCTTCACGTACGCCGCGTGGTGCTTGTCGTGGTGCAGCTCGACGATCTGCGGGTTGATGACCGGCTCGAGCGCCGCGTAGTCGTACGGAAGCTCCGGGAGCGTGTAAACCGCCATGTCCAACATCCTCCGGCCTTGTTATTGCAACTAGTACGCAACTGCACGCTAACAGCAAGATGAGGCCGCCGCCGATCAGGCATTAGGGCCTGTCCGGCGGATCAGGTCGCAGGGAAGCAACGGCGCCTGATAATCGCCGGTGCGCGGGGCCTGGTGCGTGCAGTTGCAAGGCGGAGGA
>NZ_JBEZLR010000165.1:0-12308 GCF_040652275.1 Streptomyces sp. NPDC048275 | reverse complement strand
GTGGAAAGCGTCCGGCGGGGCGGCAGCCCCAGTCACCAAGGCGTCACCCCCAGTGGCGCGGACGGCGGCAGGCACCGCACACGATGAGCACCCCCGCCCGGCACCAGCCGTACGGGGCCAGACTCGGCGCAGGCTTCCACCTGCACACCCACGCCACCCCCGCCCCACGGACGGGACGGCCACCGGGACACCCTGAGATCTCTTTTCCCAGGACCGGAGCCGGGCCGAAAACCCAGCCCCACCCCGGAAAACCTAAACTCATCTGCGACGCTCAGCCGGACCCTACCCGAGCGACGACAGGGCGCCCGAGCAGCCCCGGAGGAGGCGGCTCCTCCGGGAAATCGCGACGGCCGTTCGCCGCCCCGTGGCAGTATCTGTGCTCCATGAGAGCGTCCCCGGCAGTACGGAGCTTGCGCGCGGCGGTGTTCGCCGTGCTGTGCGTGCTGTTGGCGGCCGAGGGGCATCGGCTCGCGACGGGGGAGGCGCCACCGCTCTGGGCGGACGGTGCGGGGTTCCTCGCCGTCTTCGCGGTGGGCTGTCTGCTGGGCGGCCGGGAGCGGTCCCTGCTCGGGATCGGCGGCGGAATGCTGGCCGCGCAGGCCGGACTCCACCTCGGGTTCGAAGCCGCCCGACCGCGCATGGCGATGAACATGCACGGGGCGCACATGGCGCACGCGCACACCCACGCCATGACGCCCCATGCCACGGCCGTGCACGTGGCCACCGCCCTGCTCGCAACCTGGTGGCTGCGGCGTGGCGAGGCCGCCCTGTGGTCCCTGTTGCGCTGGGCCGTGGCGCTTGTGCCGGGGCTCGCGGCGTGGTGGCGGGTGCGCACCGGACCGTCGCACGTACGGGTCAACAGGGACGTCGTATGCCAAAACCGGACGGAGCCGCGGCCGCTTCGGCAGGTGCTGCTGCGGCATGCCGTCTCCCGTCGGGGACCCCCGGCAGGGCTCGCGTACACGCCCTGACCACATCCACACCAGTACGGAGTTCCACTGATGTCCCCGATACGCACCACCCTGCGCCGGGCCGGCCTCGTCGCCGCCCTGAGCACGGCCGGAGTCCTGACCGCCGCCGGTGCGGCCTTCGCTCATGTGACGGTCCACCCCGAGAGCTACGCCAAGGGCGACACGGACGGCGTGCTGACCTTCCGTGTCCCCAACGAGGAGGACACCGCCAGCACCACGGAGGTGCAGCTCTTCCTGCCCACCGACCACCCGGTCCTGGGGGTCCTGGTCACTCCGCAAGCGGGCTGGACCGCGAAGGTGACGACCACCAAGCTCAAGACGCCCGTCAAGACGGACGACGGCACGATCACCGACGCCGTCTCCGAGATCACCTGGACCGGTGGCAGGATCCGGCACGGCGAGTACCAGGACTTCAATGTCGCCTTCGGTCAACTTCCTGACAGTACTGACCAGTTGAGCTTCAAGACACTGCAGACCTACTCGGACGGCAATGTCGTCCGCTGGATCGAGGAGACGCCGGAGGGCGGCGAGGAGCCGGAGAGCCCGGCACCGGTTCTCAAGCTCACCGCCACTGCCGCGGGGGAGGACTCCTCCGCGGCATCCTCCACCACGGCCTCGTCGTCGGCATCGGAGGCCAAGACCCCTACCGCGAGCGGCAAGAGCAGTGACTCGACCGCTCGCGGCCTGGGCATCGCGGGCCTGGTCGTCGGGGTCCTCGGCCTGATCGCGGCCGGATTCGCCCTCGCCCGCGGCCGGAGCGCCCGCTCCTAGGACCTGTCCGGTCGATACGTGGCTGCCGCCCCGTCGGTGTCAACTCCCTTCGGCGGGGCGGATCGCCCACCGCTGCTCGACCTTAGCCAGTCACCAGTACGCCACGGCGACGGCCCGGACGGCCATCGGTGAACCCGGGCACGTACACACGTGGGGGCCGACGGCTCGGCCACCGTTGCGGGCTGCTGCCTGAGTGAGGCGTGAGAAATTTGCGTACCCACCCGTGATGACCGGCACCCGGATGCGAGGATGAGCCCGCCATGACTGCAGGGTGGTGTTCTCGCACGGTACGGGCCGCGGTGTTCGCGGTCGTCTGTGTGCTGCTCGCCGCCCTGGGGCACGTGATGATGTCCGGCGGCGTGGTGCCCTGGTGGGCCCTGGGCGGTTCGGGCGTGGTGATCGGCGGCATGGGCTGGTGCCTGGCCGGCCGGGAGCGTGGACTTCCCCTGATCGTGTCCTCCGTGGTCGCCGCCCAGGTGGCACTCCACTCGGCGTTCTCACTCGCGCAATCGTCGGGGTCCTCAGGGGCATGGGGCGCGGCAGTTGCGGTCTTCACAGGCGCGGACACCCTGTCCTTGCGGTCCCTGCTCACGGGGTTCACGGGCCACGGAGTGAGCTCGATGTCCATGGGTGCGGCGCACATGGACTCGGCACATATGGGCGCCATGGACATGGGATCGATGGATCCCATGGGGCATACAGCGGGTGGCGGTTCGTCCTCGCTCGGGATGCTCGCCGCCCACCTGCTGGCCGCCCTGCTCTGCGGCCTCTGGCTCGCGCACGGAGAGCGCGCCGCCTTCCGTGTCCTGCGTGTCCTCGCCAGTCGGCTGGCCGCCCCGCTGCGGCTGCTGCTCGCCCTGCCCGCGCCGGCGCACCGCCCGCGCCTTCGTGTCTGCCGCAACCGTTCGGTCCGCGCACCGCGCCGGTTCCTTCTCGTCCACGCGATCACTTCTCGGGGTCCGCCCGCCGGGACCGCTGTCGTCTGAAGACAGCCGGTTCCCCGGGGCGTTCTCTGCTTGCCCCGGGCCTCGGCCGTACGTAGTCGTGCGGCCGTATCCCCTGACGGACCCTCGGCCCTCGCGCGCCCGGTCCGGATCCCGGATGACCCGAGAAGGACACCAGGTGACCACTCCTGCCCTGCCCACCTCACGTGACGAATCGCTGACGTCCTGGGCGCTGGCCGCCCGTGGCGGCGACCCCGTCGCCGTCGACCACTTCGTGCGCGCCCTCCAACGCGACGTACGCCGCTACGTCACCTACCTGGGCGCGGACCCACAGACTGCCGACGACCTCGCCCAGGACACCTTCCTGCGCGCCCTCGGCAGCCTGCACCGCTTCGAGGGCCGCTCCTCGGCCCGTACCTGGCTGCTGGCCATCGCACGCCGCGCCGTGATCGACAGCTTCCGGCACGCGGCGGCCCGGCCCCGCCTGACGGATTCCGACGACTGGCAGCTCGCCGCCGAACGCGCCCAGCCGCGCGGTCTGCCCGGATTCGACGACGGCATCGCGCTCGACGACCTGCTGGCCGAACTGCCCGCGGAACGCCGCGAGGCCTTCGTGCTGACCCAGCTCCTGGGACTGCCGTACGCGGAGGCGGCCCTGGTGAGCGACTGCCCCGTCGGCACGGTCCGCTCACGCGTGGCCCGCGCCCGTACCGCCCTGATCGCGTCGCTGGACGACGCCGAGCGCTGCGGACTGGTCGACGCGATGGCCTGACATGCGCGGCCGAGAAGAAACGCGGCCCCGGACGCCTGGGGGGCGGGCCGGGGCCGCGGGCTCACCGAGTCACCGTGCGGCGGTCACTCACTGTTGAGTTGCCAAGGTGCGGTTCTGCTCGGTTCTGGCAGTCCTGTCAGTCCTGCGTCGGTGCCTGCTTCTTACCGACGAGGAGCAACACCGCACCGCCGACCACGACCAGGGAGATGGCGACGCCCCCGATGATCGGGGTCGCGCCGGAGCTGCCGGTCTCGGCGAGGTTGGTGTCCGAGGCGGAGGCGTCGCCCGTCACCGCCGGGCTCGGCTCACCGACCGTCTGCGTCGTGACGTCGCTCGCGCTGCCCTGCGTCTTGCAGTCGAGCATGCCGGTGAACCGCTCCTCGAAGCCGTTCGAACCCGTGATCGTGAAGTCGTACGCCTGGTCCTCCGGCAGTGGGACCGTCACCGTCTCGGACTCGCCCGCCGCGATGGTGCGCTCGACCCCCGTCAGCTCGAAGGTGAACGGCCCGTCACCCTCGTTGACCGCTGTGACGTCCACGCCGTCCTCGGCGCAGTTCTTCTCGGCGGACAGGGCGGGTATCGCGCCCGTCTTGGCCCAGTTCGCGGTGGCCGTCGCGGAGACCGTGGACTCGCTGGAGCCCGCGAGGATCTGCGTCTGGCTGCGGGTCTCCGAGGCGAAGGCACGGCCTACCGGCACGGTCGTAGACGCCTGCACGGTCAGCGCCGTCGAACCGTCCGTGCTGTCCTTCGGCACGTCGAAGTAGAGCCGGCTGCCGTCCGCCGCAGAGGTGATCGCCTCACCGTTCTTGTCGACGACCTGCACTCCGCCGGCGAAGGCGTCCGCGGGCGGCGTCACCGTCACGCTGTCCGCGTTGGTGCGCACCGTGACCGGACCGAGCCTCTCGCCGGCGTGACCGGAGACCGCCGGCGGGTCCAGGGTCAGTGAGGCCTTCGGCTCCGCCACGCTCCGGGCGCTCTTTTGCAGATAGTCCGCGAGCTTCTCCGCCTGCGGGTCCACCGCGTCCACGTCCGCGCCGTCCGAGTACCGCCAGATGGCCACCTGCGTGCCGGCTGCCGCATCCTGCTCGGTGAGGCCACTCGCGTCGGCCTTCTCGGCCAGGGCAGCGAGGTCGTTCACCTGTGGGTAGGAGTTCTGCAGGATCCAGCGGATCTTGCCCGCGTCCTTGTTGCCGTTCAACGACGTGCCGCTCCAGGAGGTCTCCTGGTACTTGGCGTCCCGCTGCGTCGGATTGTGGAGGTCGACGCAGTAGGTCTGCAGCATGCCGCCGCCGTCGACGGACATCTCGAAGAGTCCCGCGGACACCTGCTGGTCCACGCCGTTGTCGTGGATCACCGCGGACCCGTACGTCTTCAGGCCACCCAGGGTGGCCGTCGCGCCGCCCTGGCTCTGCGGGGCCTCCTCGGCGACGGCGGCACCGGCGGTGGCTATCGCCCCCACGGTGACGAGCCCCGACACCAACGCTGCGGCGGCGAGGCGAGCGGCCCCTCGCCTGCGCGCGAGCAACGCAGAGAACGAAGAAAACACAGAATTCCCCTTCGAGCAGGACCCGTTGACATGGGGGGACGGTCCCGCCAGCAGAATCAGAAGCCCCGTGAGCTATATCCGGCATCGTAAGGACGCGGCGCACCGCCCTCCCCGGTCATGCCGTGGGATAACCGATCCGAATCGGAATCGTTATCGGTCGGCAAGCCTGTGAGCTGCGCTTATCGACAAATCCATGGGGAGTGCCGGGAAGAATCCGCCGATAAGCCGCAGTTCTGCACGGAACGTTCGTTCAGGTCGTACCCATCCCTGACATCACGTCACTCCGGCTGGTTCCGGCTGCCGTTGGGGCCCGGCCTCGGAGGGCCTGCCCGGGTCCGTCGCCCAGCTCGGCTCGGGACGGGGCGTCGAAGCCGTGTCCCCTTCCTTGTTCGGGCGCCGGAAAGCCGACGTGCCGCGGGAAAGGTCGTGGCCGATCGCCACCGCGTCGATGTCCGCCGAGGTCCAGCTCTGCCCCTCGCGCACCTCCGTGCGTACCTTCAACCTGCCCTGCACGATGACGGGATCGCCCACCGACACCGACGCCCCCACGTTGGTGGCGAGCGCTCGGTTGGCCCACACGGTGAAGAAGTTGGTGTGTCCGTCCGTCCACGCGCTCTTCTCGCGGTCCCAGTACCGCGCCGTCACCGCCAGCCGGAACCTGGCCGAAGCCCCGTTCGCCAGCTCTCGATACACCGGCTGCGTCGCCACGTTGCCCACCGCGCAGACCATCGTCTCGTTCATGCTCGAACCCCTCTCCCGTCGGTGCGTCTGACGCGGCGATCGCATGCTGTGCGGTTGCATGCGTTGTGGTTGCATGCGCTGCGATCGCCGCGAGTTCAGATTGCCTCCGCCGGGCCGAGCCCGCTGAGCGCTGTGCACTACCGGCCGGTTGTGGACAACGCCGCCCCTCGAAGGGGTGACGGCACGTCATCGACCGGGGCAGATGTCCCCATCAGCCAGTCACCCGACCGGCGTCGACGCCCCCGTGACCCGCACATACTGCTCCCGTACCTCCCGGTACCGCAGCAACTCCGCCGCCACCGGATCCAGGACCCGTGCCCTTCCGCACCCGGCGGCGGCCTCCCGCAATCGCCGTTCGGCTTCGAGCCCGTACCGGCGGGCCGGTCCGCGCGCCGCCAGCTTGCTGCTCCACTCGACGGCCGGACCGCCGATGATGCCCGCCACCATCAGCAGCACCGGCACTCCGAGATTCGGTGCCATGAACCCGATGACCTGCCCCAACAGCCAGAGCCCACCGGCGATCTGGACGATCGTCATCAACGCCTGCGCGAGCACGGCGACCGGCCACCAGCCCGGACGCGGCGGACGTCCCACCGGTGTCGTGGCGCGCGTCGCCATCTCGTCCAGCGCCTCCGACAGTCCCTGCGCACCGCGTACGGCCGCCTCGCGCACCGCCTGCGCCCAGGGGGCGGGCAGGCCGCGGACCGCCCGGTCCGCCACCGTACGCACGGCCTGCTCGACGCGCTGGCGGGCCGTGGCCTCCTCGTCCGCGGGGGCCGGCACCGCCAGCCGTCCGGTCGGTACCGCGCCCCGGCCCTGGCACCAGCGCCACAGCCGCAGCCAGGGCGTGCCGCAGGCGCGGTTGGCGTTGCGGCGCCAGGCGCGCTCGGCCGCCTGGCCGGCCGCGGTGGCACCCACCGCGTCCGCGAGCCGGTTCGCGAACTCGTCGCGTGCATCCTCGCTGAGCCCGGTCCGCCGCCCGGTCGCGTAGACGGGTCGCAGCCTCGCGGCGGCCCCGTCGAGATCGGCTGAAATTCGACGTGCGGCGGCGCCGCGCTCGGCCACGAACTGACCCAGCGACTCGCGCAGTTCGCCGACACCGTCCCCGGTGAGCGCGGACAGGGCGAGCACGGTCGCGCCCGGTTCGCCGTACTCGCCCAGCGCGATCCCGTCCTCGTCGAGCAGCCGCCGCAGATCGTCGAGAACCTGGTCGGTGGCCTCACCGGGCAGCCGGTCCACCTGGTTGAGGACGACGAAGGTGACCTCCGCGTGCCCCGCCAGGGGCCGCAGATAGCGCTCATGGAGGACGGCGTCCGCGTACTTCTCGGGGTCCACGACCCAGATGACCGCGTCGACGAGTGCCAGGACGCGGTCCACCTGTTCGCGGTGCTCGACGGCCGCCGAGTCGTGGTCGGGCAGGTCGATCAGGACGAGGCCGCGTAGCTGAGCCTCCGCCTCCGGGCTCTGCAGCGGACGTCGGCGCAGCCGCCCGGGGATGCCGAGCCGGTCGATGAGCGTCGCCGCGCCGTCGCTCCAACTGCACGCGATGGGGGCCGCGGTGGTGGGCCTGCGTACCCCGGTCTCCGAAATCGCCACCCCGGCGAGTGCGTTGAAGAGCTGCGACTTGCCGCTGCCGGTGGCCCCGGCGATGGCGACGACGGTGTGCTCCCCGGAGAGCTTGCGGCGTGCCGCCGCCTCGTCGAGGACCCGGCTGGCCTCGGCGAGCGTCTTGCTGTCGAGCCGGGTGCGCGACAGCCCCACGAGCTCGCGCAGCGCGTCGAGCCGAGACCTCAGGGGCCCGTCGTACGCGAGAGGGGGCGGCGGGGCCTGTACGGCGGCCTTGCTGCTCAGTACCGGGAGTACCGGAGCATCCTGGCCGGCGGCTGTCTCGGACACGCGACGGGCGATCAGTCCGTCGTCCCAGGCGGTTTCCGACTCGGTACGCGCGGATGCGTCGTCGTCCGGCACGCGTGCGTGCTCGGCGACGCGCTCCACGCGCGCGTGCCCGTCGAGATGAGGGGCGTCGGGGGAGTTTTCCTCCGTGGCCTCTTCCGGCTCCTCAGAGGGCTCCGCAGGCCTCTCGGAGTCCCTTTCGGCACGTTCGCCGTCCGCGGTTTTCTCGAGGTCCCCCTCCGGAGTTGCGTCCTCGGAGCGAGAGTCCTCGGAGCCAGAGCCCTCGGAGTGAGAGTCCCCGGAGTGAGAGTCCCTGGAGGGACCCTCTTCGCAGGAGCCGTGGTCGGAAGTGCACGTGCCGTCTTCAGAGGGCTCGTCTCCGGGGTGGTCGGCGTGATCCGTGTGATCTGTGACGGCAGTCACCGCGGTCACCTCTCCTTCTGCAGTACGGACAGCACGGCGATGAGTTCTGCCTGGGGCTCTGGATGTACGTCGAGGGCGTCGAGCGGGGCCAGACGCCGCTCGCGTTCGGTGTGCACCGCCCTGTCGACGTACTGAGTGAGGAGGCGCCCGCCCCGGTCGCGCAGCCGCAGGGCGCTGTGCGCGCCGATCCGCTCGGCGAGCCCCTCGCCTGTGGCCCGCGCCTTGCGGCCGCCCAGGAGTGCGGTGGCGAGCAGCGCGGAGACGACCTCGGCGTCCGGTGCGACGCTCTTGTCGAGATGACCGACTTCTTCTTCGACGTACTCCTCGAGGACTCGCCGCCAACGCCGTACGGCCATCCCGATCCGGTGCTCGGCGCTCTCCAGCGTCGGATCGCGGTCCGTCAGTCCCGGAGCGCCCGCGGCCGGTTCGCGCCGCCAGGCCTCGTCCACGCGTTCGTCGGCGGCCGTGACGGAGCACAGCAGGAGCGCGCCGAGGCTTTCGACGAGCGCGTCGAGCAGTTCGTCGGCGGTGCAGTCCAGCGGGTAGGCGCGCCACCGCTTGAGCGCGTCTCCGGAGAGCACGGCACCGGCCTGCAGACGCGCCTTCACGCGTGCGTGCTCGCTGTCGTACGCCCCGTCCACGGCCGCGGTGAGCCGCAGCGCGGCGGCGTACTGCGCGGCGGCCGCGCTGGCCAGCTCCGGCATCCGGGTCTTCAGCGAGTCGAGGACTCCGTGGGCCGTGCGAGCCATCGACTGGTGCCGGGCTCCCGGCTCCTGTGTCTGGTGCACCAGCCACGTACGCAGCGGCGCCACGGCGGTGGCGGGCAGCAGGCCGCCGCCCCACGCGGACTCGGGCAGCTCGGGCACGGTGAAGCGGGGCACCTCGCCGAGCCCGGCCTTGGTGAGCAGGGCGCCGTACTGCCGTGAGACCTCGGACACCACCTGGTGGGGCACCCGGTCGAGCACCGTGACCAGGGTCGCCTTGTGCTCCTTGGCGGTACGCAGCAGATGCCAGGGCACGGCGTCGGCGTACCGCGCGGCCGTGGTCACCATGACCCAGATGTCCGCCGCGCAGATCAGTTCGGCGGCGAGTACGCGGTTGTCGGCGACGAGGGAGTCGATGTCGGGCGCGTCGAGGAGGGCGAGGCCGCGGGGGAGGGTGTCGGCGGTCTCGATCCGCAGCACGCGTTCCCCGCGCTCGACGAGGGCGTGCAGGTCGTCGCCGGGATCCTGATGGGGCATCCACACGCGCGTGAGGTCGGGAAGAACCCGCATTCCGCTGAACCAGTGGTGGTCCTCCGGGTGGCACACCAGTACCGGTGTACGGGTCGTCGGCCGCAATACGCCCGCTTCGCTGACCCGGCGGCCCACGAGCGAGTTGACGAGGGTCGACTTGCCCGCGCCGGTCGACCCACCGATCACGGCGAGAAGTGGTGCTTCGGGTTCTCTCAACCGGGGCACCAAATAGTCATCGAGCTGTGCGAGCAGTTCGTCGCGGTTGGCACGCGCGCGTGGAGCCCCCGTGAGGGGCAGCGGAAAGCGTGCGGCGGCGACACGGTCGCGCAGGGCGGAGAGTGCGTCGAGCAGCTGAGGCCGTACGTCCAAGGTCACCACATGCGAAGAATGCCCAATTTTGGTGTCTTTCTGAAGCATATGAGTATGTCTGCGCGCCGACAGGACACACGGGGCGGAAGGGACGACTGGGGCGCAGGCATAACGAGTGCACAACACCCGGTGCGTGAGACGTCAAAAGCGGTGCACGATTCGTACCTGCCTGCGATTATCAGGACCGCTTCACTGAACCTCCACATCAAGCCACGGAGACGAAGCATCAGGGACAAGGATCCGGGAGCCCTATCCTTGTCCCCGGCAAGGTCACGGATACGCCCACACCCGGGCACCACGACACAGGCCACCACACCCGGCCCCCGTAGCTCAGTGGATAGAGCAGGCGCCTTCTAAGCGCTTGGCCGCAGGTTCGAGTCCTGCCGGGGGCGCCACTCCCCGCCCTCCCTTTGGGAGGGCTTTTTGCTGGGTTCCTCGTCCCCCGCCACGGGTGCCGGACGTTGCCTCCAGTCGTTCACTGCTTGCCCCATCGATCCTGGTGGGGCAAGCAGGAACCATCCGGATGCGCGTTGTGCTGATGGCGTCGCTACTGGTCAGATGCCGGCGACACCCCAATTCACCTCAGGGGATGCGAGGTCCTGCCCGACGCCTCGTCGATCTCGTTGTGGGCCTTGGTCAGGAGCTTCATCGCCAGTTCGTTGAGTGCTCTGGCTCCGGCCACCTCCTCGCCGACCCTCGGCTGGTTGGCGTCGGAGGGGTGGCGGCTGGCGTACCCGTGGGCGCGTACCTCGTTGCCGTCGGAGAGTCTGAGGAGAGCGGCGGCGCGGGTGCGGTGGTCGTCCTCCTCGAATTCCAGCTCGACGTGCCAGCCGACGGCGGTCCGTGCCTTCGGCTCGGTCGTTTGTGGTTGAGCCGACTGCGTGTGTGTCGTCTGCGTCATTGTGATCACCTCCGGGGCGGGCCCCCAGTCCCTGCTACGGCCCTACTACCAGAGTGTGCTCCTTCACCCGACTCCGCACGGGGTGGCGGCCGATGCGGACATGGAGTGGTCGCGCGGGTGCGCAGAGTCCGCACACCGCGCCGGTCAGGTCAGTTGACGCACCCGAGTGCGGGCGGGTTGCCGGGCGCCTCTGGGGCGTCCCCGGTCCACGACGCCCTGACCTACGAAGCCGGATGATCCAAGGTGCTGCGAGCAAGTTCCTGGAAACGCCCAAACAGGTTGTCCTCAGCGTGCTTCAGGTTCTGCAACGTGTCATAGGCGTCGGGTGGCTGCTCCGGTTGGGTACCGATGGCAGGGTGCAAGTCCCTGATCTCTCGTAACGCGTCGAATATGGCCTGCGTCATCTCGCCACCCAAGCCACCAAGAGCAGTAGGCCCTGCAAGGTACACATGGACAGACCGTTCGTGCAGTGTGAGCGTGGCTTCAACAGCGGCACCATCAAGGGCCCCCAGCCGGTCGACATCATCCTGGGTGACCCAACGCAGTGCTCGCACTTTTCGGACCTGTTCTTCACAGGCACCCTGAGACTTGGAAGCGGCGTTCGCGGCGATGATGAAGTCGCTATAGGCCTTCTGCCGAGTCTCTCTCAGCCAATGCGCGTGCGAGACCCTTCCTTGATCTCTCACCTGCCCTCTTGTGGCGGCATAGGTCAGAAGTGCGGTGCCCATCGTGCCTACCACTCCAACACTTGCTCCGAGTACCGCTGCAAGCCCCTGGTCCATGGTCGCCATCTTTCCGCTGAGGCGGCCTGCGTATACCTGATTCTCATGGTGGACTCGGAGCGGTTTCAGCCTTCACTTCCCTTGCGCCGCGTGCGTCTCGCATCCGTGTGAGTCCGGCGACGAGATGCCGCAGGTACGAGGACGTGCCCGACAGCGTTGCACCAAGGGTCAGTTGATGTCGAAGCCGACGAGCCGCAGTTTGACCACGCCGGGCTTGACGGTCGTGACGTACACAGCATGAACGCTCCAGGTATGCCGCAGCCGTTCGGTCGAGGCGGCGACGTCGGCAGGTTCCTGCCCGGGGGTGAGCCGCAGCCGAAGCCGTAACCCGGTGGAGCCGTCGGAGGCTGGATTGCAGAGCCTTTCAGTGGCGCCTAGCGTGAATGTCGGGGACCCCAGGGGCCCAACTCGCTCGCACGATCATGCTGTGCGAGTCGGAAAAGGCCTAGAGGGGACCTGGCGCCGATGACGCTCTGCGCACGGGCCTGTCGGGCGCTGAGAGGCGAAAGGTCACTCATGCCACAATCCATGCGCGCGCTCGTAGCCGGAAAGGTTGGCGAGCCGGCCGATGTCCTGAGGCTGGAATCCCGTCCTGTTCCCACTCCAGAAACCGGTCAGGCTTTGATCCGCGTGAAGGCGACTCCGATTCACGCCAGTGATCTGCACGTGCTGCGTGGCCGCTACGGTTTCTCCCCCGAGTTCCCCACGGTCGGCGGTCACATGGAATGCGTGGGCCGTATTGAGGCCCTGGGCCCGGATACCGAGGGACTGAAGATCGGCGAGCGCGTGGTGGCCGTTGCTGTCCCGGCGGTACCCGGGCCGCGTGTGGCCGGCACTTGGCAGGAATACCTTGTTGCCGATGCACCAACCTCGATTCGTCAGCGGTCTGATCGGTCTCGCTGATTCGGCGCCTTGCCCCGGTTTGTCCGACTGGTCGGTATAGGGGCCTTCGCATGCGCT
>NZ_JBEZLR010000164.1:0-12316 GCF_040652275.1 Streptomyces sp. NPDC048275 | reverse complement strand
TATCGGGACAGTGCGGTCGCACTGTCCCGGACCCCCTCCCCTTCCTTTTTCTTTGTGTGTGCGTGTTTCTCTGTGTGTGCGTGCGGCTCACAGGGGCGTGAAGCTCTTCTTGACCTCGTCGTAGACGCGAATGGCGGCGGCCTCGATGTCCGGGTGGTACCAGGTGCTGATCTCGTAGGACGTGCTGCCCGAGCGGAAGCCGAGCAGCCGGACGTGCCAGAGGCGCCCCTTGGCGGTGACGGAGTACTCCCAGGCGACCGCGGGAGCGTTACGGAACGTGGTGCGCTCCAGGCGAATCCGCTGGTAGTTCAGCCCCTTGCTGGTGTCCGCCTCCGCCTGCTGCCACTGTGCCAGCAGGTCGCCCCGGGCAGGCCTCGCGTTGGCCACGATCTCCTGCGCGCGGTCGGGCGAGGTGTAGTGCACCTCGGAACCGCTCTGCGCCACCCGCTGCCAGCCCTTGGGCGGGACCCATGCGTACAGCCCGGCCTCCTTGCGGGCGCCCGGGGGCAGGCTCGGCGGCCGGGACGTGCCCTCGACGGTGGGTGACGGGGAGGAGACCGTCGACACCGACGAGGATGAGGAGGCGGACGGGGACGCGCCGTTCGGGTCGCGGGAGGACCCGTCGGTCATCGCGACGACGAGCCAGACGGCGGCGCCCGCGACCACCACACCACCGGCGGCGGCGAGCCCCATCCTGCGCCGACTCCGCCGCGGGCCTGACGGCACGGCGGGGCCGGGGAATTCACCCGGCGGCATCGCTGCGGAGCCGGGGACTGTCGGGTATGTCGCGAGGGACGCGGGCGAGGAAGGCGTTGGGGAGGGGATGGGGGGTGAGGAGGGGGCTTCCGAGCGGACCTGCGAGTGCGCCTCGGAGGGGGCCTCTGTGAATGCGTTGGGGGGGTTGGGCGGCTTGGGGGGCTCGGTTCCGGTGAGGGCTTCGGGGGCGGGGGGTTCGGCGGCTGCGGTGGGCAAGGGCTCGGGTGCGGCCTGCCTGGGGTCGGGTGTGCTCTTCTGCGTCTGAGTGCGTTGCGCCGGTATCGCGTCGTGCTCGGGCTCGGCCTCGGGATCGGGATCGGCCTCGGGATCGGGATCGGGCTCAGACCCGGGCTCGCGCTCCGGCTCCGGCTCCGGCTCCGGCTCCGGCTGCGGCTGCGACGGGGGGCTCTGTGCCGCGCGTACGAGCTCCGCTTCCAGGAGCACGGGGGTGCGCGACTCCTCATGGGCCGGGGGTACGGGCGGCACGGGTTCCGTTGGCTCGGGCGCCTCTGGTGCTTGTGGTGCTTGTGGTGCTTGTGGCGTCTGTCGGGGCGGGGCGGGCTCGCTCTCTCCCTCCGGGAACGCGATCGGCCGCAACGCCGTCCCCAGTTCGTCCAGGCCGGGCCGAGTCGACGGTTCCTTGTCCAGGAGGGCGGCCAGGAGGTCCCGCAAGTCACCTGCGGAGGAGGGAAGTTCCGGCTCCTCGTACAGCACGGCGTGCAGCGTCGCCAAGGTGGTCGCGCGGGAGAACGGGGAGCGTCCGCCGAGGGCCGCGCAGAGCGTCGCGCCGAGGGACCACACGTCGGACGGCGGACCCTGCGGGCGGCCGGAGACGCGCTCTGGCGCCATGTAGTCGGGTGAGCCGACCAGCATCCCGACCATGGTGAGCGCCTCCGCGTCCTGGAGCGCGGCGATACCGAAGTCGGTGAGGACGACCCGCCGACCGCGCCGCTCGACCAGGACGTTGCCCGGCTTGATGTCCCGGTGCAGCACTCCCCCGGCGTGCACCTGGCTCAGAGCCGCCACCAGTTCGAGCCCGATCCGGGCCACGGCGGGCGGGTCGAGCGGACCGTCCTCCACCACCATCTGTTCGAGGGAACGGCCTGCGACCAGCTCCATGACGATCCACAGCCGCTCGCCCTCGTCCACGACGTCGTAGATACGCACCACGTTGGGATGGTCGATCCGGGCCGTGGCCCTGGCTTCACGCAGCGTGCGTTCCCGGCGGGTGCGGGTGTCCTCCGGATCGAGTCCGTCGATCCGCATTTCCTTGACGGCGACCAACCGGTCGAGCATTTCGTCGGTCGCTCGCCACACCCGCCCCATTCCCCCCTGCCCAATACTCTCGGCCAATCGATATCGACCCGACACCAATAATCCCGGAACGCCACCACGCGTATTCCCCGTCAATCCCCTGCACCCCCTCAACACCCGCCACAATCGCCCGCCACAGCAGCAACATAATGGTCACACTTCATGCCGTACCAGCATAGTGTGGAGAAATCTTGTGGTACCTCTTCGAGTACTGCGAATTCAGGCGCAGCCAAGGGGGACGAACATGAGTTCTCGTCACACGACGACCATCGCGGGATCGCTGCTCGCGGCATCTTTCTCGGCCGTGATGATCCTTTCCTACACCGCCGTCGCGGACGACCAGGGGCCGGGAAGCAGCAAAGGGGGAAAGGTGGTCGACGAGGCGCCGGCTGGCGTCAAGCTGACCACGGAACTGCCCGAGAAGATCACGGTCGACAACAGCTCGCAAAAGACGGCGATTACCGCCACCGTAAAGAATGAGGGGACCAAGGAAAGCGACAAGATCCGGCTTTTGGTGGTCGGTTTCGACGGCCTCCAGGTCAAGAGCGTCAAGGGCTGCACCGCCATGGCCGAAGCGGATCTGCCCGAGGGGTCGAACAGCGGTTTCATTTGCGATGTCGGTAATCTCGCGGCCGGAAAGTCGAAGTCGTACGCCGTCGACGCGACCTTCGACCTGAGCAAGACCGGAAAGATCTGCCTGCCGGTCCAGGACAGCGACGGGAAGAAGACGTTCTGGCAGCAGGGACCGGTGCCGTTCGGTGCGGCGAACCCGTCGCCGAACGCCCCCACCACCCCACTGCTCCTCGACACCGAGAACAACCCGGTGACACCCGGCGGCGACCAGTTGCCCGAGACCGGCGTCGAGAATGACGTCCTACCGCTCGGTGCGGCGGGGGCGGCGCTCATCTCTGCGGGGGCGGCGGGCCTGTGGTGGGCTCGGCGACGCCCCCGGCAACAGCAGCAGTCCTGAGCTCGCTCACAGACAAAGCGGGCCGGGATGCCCTGTGTGGCATCCCGGCCCGCTTTTCCGCAGGAACCTTCAGCAGGAACCTTTCCGCAGGAGCTACGACATCACCGGTTGAGGAACTTCCAGGCCGCGGGCAGCACACCCATCGCCAGCGCCGCCTTGAGGGCGTCGCCGATCAGAAACGGGGTGAGGCCCGCAGCGATCGTCGCGCTGAACGACATGCTGGTGGAGGCGGCGAGGTACGGGAGGCCGACCGCGTAGATGATCGCCTCGCCCAGCAGCATCGTGCCCGCCATGCGCAGCATCGAGCGGTCGGCGCCGCGGCGGGCGAGCGCGCCCACCGCGGCGGAGGCGAACAGCATGCCGAGGACATAGCCGAGGGAGGGGGCCGCGGCGCCGGAGCCGCCTTCGGCGAACCACGGCATGCCTGCCATGCCGACCAGCGCGTACACGAGGAGCGACAGGAAACCGCGGCCCGCGCCCAGCGCCGTGCCCACGAGGAGGGCGGCGAAGGTCTGGCCGGTCACCGGTACCGGGGAGCCCGGCACGGGCAGCGCGATCTGGGCGGCGAGGCCGGTGAGCGCGGCGCCGCCGAGCACGAGGGCGGCGTCCCTGACGCGGGACGCCGGCAGCAGGTCGGCGAGGACCTCGCCGGGGCGGATGCCTGTGCGGGACGTGGCGGCAGCGGTGCTCATGGGGACTCCGGCGGGTGGCTGTGGTTCGGGACACGGTGACGCTATCCCAGGGGGCTTGCGGGGATCACCATCAGCGCTCGACAAAGCGGGGATCGGGGGGTTGGTGGATCTCTGACAAAGAGTGCGGTGTACACCTGCGGGGGCGTGATGCTGGTCACTGAGGTGAGGTCGTCTTGTCCACGGAGGCGGGTGGGTGGCGACTGTAGGGTCCCGCCAAATCGGCCCCACCTGGCACCGGCCCTGGTCGGATCCGCCGGGCAGGCCCTACCCTTCGAACCATGGTTCCCCAGGCCGAGAACTTCGCGTCGCGTCGCTATGTCGACCTGCGACGCCAGGGCACGGCCACCTGTCGCCCCAGCTGAGGCGGGCGGAACGGATCCGGCTCGCCGAGACGAGACGAAACGAATCGGCGCAGTGTCGGACCAGTTCCTTGAGGAAGTTCCCCATGTCCCGTTCTTTGGCACCCTCCCCGCCCTCTCCACCCCCGTTCCGACGCGCCGCGGACAGTGACCGGCGCCGGACCAGCGCCAGCGTCATCCTGCGGTCCGTGCTGGAGCACGGGCCGGTCGCCCGCAGCACCCTCGCCCGGCTGACCGGGCTCTCCCCGGCGTCGGTCACCGACTACTGCGCCCGGTTCGCGGAACTCGGTCTGATCCGGGAAGCTGCCGCTCCCCGGCGCTCGAACGGAGTCGGGCGCCCCCACGTACCGGTCGACCTGGACAACTCCCGCTTCGTGGTCGGCGGAGTCCATGTGGCGGTGCCGTACACCACCGTCGCGTTGCTCGATCTGCGCGGCCGGGTGGTCGCCGAGCGGCGGCTCGACCACGACGGCGGCGTCGAGCCGGGCCGGGTGCTCGCGCGGGCCGCCGACGAGCTGGGCGTGCTGCTGGCGGAGGCCGGCGCCCCTGCCTCGCTGGGCGTCGGATTCGCGGCCGGGGGCTGGGTGGACCGGGACTCCGGGACCGTTGTGGAGCACGCGTTGCTGGGGTGGCGTGATGTGGATGTGCGGGAGTCGATGGGGGCGCTCACGGGCCTGCCGGTCCATGTGGACGGGCACGCGCGGGCGTTGGTCAACGGGGAGCGGCTGTTCGGGCGGGCCCGGGGCAGCCGGAGTGTGCTGCACCTTTTCGTCGGCAATGTGGTGGACGCCGCCTTCGCCACCCACGACCAGGTGCACTACGGTCCCCGGTCGCAGGCCGGGGCGATCTCTCATCTGCCGTTGGAGGGCGGGACGGAGCGGTGCGGCTGCGGCCGGACGGGGTGCCTGCAGGTCGAGCTGAGCGAGCTGACGCTGTGCCGGCGGGCGCGGGAGAAGGGCGTCATCGCCGGCGTGAATCCGATGCACGTGGTCGCCGCCGCGGCCGACGGCGACCCCCGCGCCGTACGGCTGCTGGTGGAGCGGGCGCGGATGGTCGGGCGGGCGGCGCGGCTGCTGCTCGACGTGCTCAATCCGGACACCGTCGTCGTCACCGAGGTCGGTGTCATGCACCGGGAGGACTGCCTCGACGCGCTGCGGGAGGCGGTGGGGCCGGAACGGGCGGCGGTCGTGCCGACGAGCTTCCCGGACTCGGTGCTGGCCGTGGCGGGCGGATCGGTGGCTCTCGACGTGTTGTACCGGGATCCGTTGGGCTGCGCGTTGGGGCCTCCACCGGGGGCGAATTAATTCAGAAAGTCTGAATGTTGACAGGTGTGGTACGAGGCCAGGAGCATCGTCTTCATGAGCAGCTCGCGGGTGCAGGTTCCGCTCACCAAGTGCCGTGTCGTCGACCTGATGCGGGTCGCGCGCACGCTTTGTTGCTGACGCGTTGACGCACTGACGTACTGAAGCTCTGACGTACTGAAGCTCTGAAGCTCTGAAGTTCTGCAGTACCGACGCTCTGACGTTCTGAAGTTCTGACGCTCACCCGGATTCTTCCTGCCGCGCCATCGGCGTGTGCCTTCTCATGCGCGCCCTCCTCTCTCCGGCTTCGCCCTGCCCGGAATTCCGCGCGCATTCCGCCACTTGGAACCCCGGAGTTTTCCCATGCCACCACTGTCCCCTGCCTCCCCCGGTGTCGACCGGCGGCTGTTCCTGTCCTCCCTGCTCGGCGTCGCCGCCGCTGCCGGGCTGAGCGGTTGTGCGGGAGCCGGCGCCGCCGGCACCAAGTCCGAGGGGGCCCTGTCCGCCCCGTTGGCCGCCAAGGTCCCCTCCGGTACGAGCCTCAAGATCGCCTCGTATCAGGGCTCCCAGGAGCTCCAGCTCAAGCTCGCGGGCCTGACCGAGCTGCCGTTCGCCGTGTCCGACTGGGCGAACATCGGCGCCGGTCCCGATGTCATCAACGCCTTCCGTTCCAAGTCCCTGGACGTCGCCAACAACGCGGGCATCCCGCCGATCCAGGCGCACTACCAGGGCTACGACGCGAAGATCGTCGCGATCAACATCACCCGCAAGCCCAACTACCTCTTCGCCACCAAGCCCGGCAGCGACATCCAGGACGTACGGGGCTTCAAGGGCAGGAAGCTGGCGTTCTCGCAGGGGCAGGCACAGGGGGTCGTCCTGCTGCGCGCCCTGAAGCAGGCCGGGATCAAGTACGACGACGTCGAGCTGGTGCCGCTGACCAGCAACCAGTTCCTCACCGCACTCCAGGCGGGGCAGGTGGACATCGCCCCGCTCGCCAACCAGCAGTCCCCGGCCTACCTCAAGCAGTACGGGTCCCAGGGCGCCCACGCCATCACCACCGACGTGGTGGACCTCCTGAACCTGCTGTGGGCGCCCACCTCCGTGCTGGCCGACTCCGCGAAGGCGGCGGCGGTCGCCGCGTACATCCCGCTCTGGGCGAAGGGCCAGGTGTGGGCGTACGAGCACCCCGACGCCTGGAACGAGGAGTTCTACGTCAAGACGCAGAACCTGACCCTCGCGCAGGCGCGGTCGATCACCGCTCTCGCCAACAAGCCGCTGTTCCCGCCGAGTTGGACCGAGGCGGTCACCTGGGAACAGGAGACCGCCGATCTGCTCGCCGAGGGCGGCTTCGTGAAGGCGTTCAAGGTCGACTCGCTCTTCGACCGCCGTTTCGAGGGCATCGCGGCGAAGGCCGTAGCGGCCGAGTACCGGAGTTGATACGGCCATGACCACTACCGTCACCACCGCCGCCGCGACCGCGGCAGTCACCGAAAAGACCCCTCGCCCACGTCGCACCAGGCGTCGCGGCCTCGCTCCCGGCAAGCGGCTGCCCGCCTCGCGTCTCGTCGGGCCCGCCCTCGTCGTCGCCCTCTGGGCAGTCGCGTCCGCCGCCGGGCAGTTGGACCCCGGCGCCATCCCGGCCCCCTGGACGGTCGTACGCACCGCCGCTCATCTGTGGGACGAGGGGACACTTCCCACGGATGTGCTCACGTCTTTGGAGCGGGCCGGGTACGGCTTCACCCTCGGACTGACCGCTGGGGTGACGCTGGCGCTCGCGGCCGGGCTCAGCCGGATCGGTGAGGCGCTGATCGACGGGACGGTGCAGCTCAACCGGGCCATCCCGACACTCGGTCTGATCCCGTTGTTCATTCTCTGGCTGGGCATCGGCGAGACCTTCAAGATCGCGATCATCGCCATCGTCGTCTACATCCCGATCTACCTCAACCTGCATGCCGCGCTGTCCGGCATCGACCACCGCTACGTCGAACTCGCCGAAGTGCAGGGCCTGTCGAGGGTCCGGTTCATCCGGGAGATCGTCATCCCCGGCGCGCTGCCCGGATTCTTCGTAGGGCTGCGGCTCGGAGTGACCGGCTCCTGGCTCTCCCTGGTCGTGCTGGAGCAGATCAACGCCACCAGCGGCCTCGGTTACATGATGTTCCAGGCCCAGAACTACGGCCAGACGGACGTCATCCTCGTCGGCCTGCTGATCTACGGCGTCTTCGGTCTCGTCTCCGACAGCGCGGTTCGTCTCATCGAACGGAGGGTGCTGTCGTGGCGACGCACGCTGAGCAACTGACCCTACCGGCCGTACAGTTGCGCGGCCTCACCCGCTCCTTCGAGGGCCGTACGGTCCTCGACGGCATCGATCTCGATCTCCCCGCGGGCCAGTTCACGGCCCTGCTCGGGCACAGCGGCTCCGGCAAGAGCACGCTGCTGCGCGCCATCGCCGGTCTCGACCACAACGTCGCCGGGAGCGGGCAGCTCACCGCCCCGGAGAGGGTGTCCGTCGTGTTCCAGGACTCCCGGCTGCTGCCCTGGCGCCGTGTCCTCGACAACGTCCTGCTCGGCACGGACGGCAGGGAGGCGGCCGAACGCGGTCGCGCCGCCCTCGCCGAGGTGGGCCTGGCGGGCCGCGAACAGGCCTGGCCCAACGAGTTGTCCGGCGGCGAGGCACAGCGCGCCGCCCTGGCCCGTTCGCTGGTACGGGAGCCCGAACTGCTCCTCGCGGACGAGCCGTTCGGCGCTCTGGACGCGCTCACCCGGATCCGTATGCACGCCCTGCTGCGCGAGTTGTGGGAGCGCCACCGGCCCTCCGTCCTGCTGGTCACCCATGACGTGGACGAGGCGATCGTGCTCGCCGACCGGGTGCTCGTACTCGACCAGGGCCGTATCGGCCTCGACCTGACCATCGGCCGTCCGCACCCGCGCTCGTATCGCGACCCCTTGCTCGGCGAGTACCGCGAACGTCTGCTCGCCGCCCTGGGTGTCACGGAGGTTCACACGTGACCCGTCGACTCCACCTCAACGCCTTCCTGATGAACACCGGCCACCACGAGGCCTCCTGGCGGCTGCCCGAGAGCGATGCGCACGCGCACGTGGAGGTGTCCCACTACGTCGGCCTCGCCCGGATCGCCGAGCGCGGCACCTTCGACTCGCTCTTCCTCGCCGACGGCCCGGTCCTGTTCAACAGCGTCGGCCAGCGCCCCTCCGGCGCGCTCGAACCGCTCACCCTGCTCACCGCGCTGGCGACGGCCACCGAGCACATCGGCCTGATCGCCACCGCCTCGACGTCCTACAACTCCCCCTACAACCTGGCCCGCAGATTCGCCTCCCTGGACCACATCAGCGGCGGCCGCGCGGGCTGGAACATCGTCACCACCGCAGGCAGAGAGGCCGCCCGCAACTTCGGCCTCGACGAGGAGCCCGCGCACGCCACCCGCTACGAACGCGCCGCCGAGTTCCTGGACGTGGCGCTCAAGCTCTGGGACAGCTGGGAGGACGACCTGGTCGTCGCGGACAAGGCGGCGGGGGTGTGGGGCGACGAGCGCAAGATCCATCCACCGCGCCACAAGGGGACGTACTTCAGCGTCGAGGGCGCGCTCAACGTGCCCCGTACACCCCAGGGTTACCCGCTGCTGGTGCAGGCGGGTTCCTCGGACGACGGCAAGCGGTTCGCGGCACGCTACGCGGAGGCGGTCTTCACCGCACAGCAGACACTCCAGGGCGCGCAGGCCTTCTACGCCGACCTCAAGTCCCGTACCGGCGCGGCCGACCGGGACCCCGACCACATCAAGGTCCTGCCCGGCATCGTCCCGGTCATCGGCTCCACCGAGGCCGAGGCCCGACGCCATGAGGCGGTGCTGGAGGACCACATCGTGTACCGGCACGGGCTGGCCCGCCTCGAACACCTGCTGCACCTCACGCCCGGCACCCTCGACCTCGACGCCCCGCTGCCCGCCGAGCTCCCGCCGGAGAGCGCCGTCGAGGGCTCCAAGAGCCGCTACACCCTCGTCGTGGAACTCGCCCGGCGTGATCAGCTCACCGTGCGCGAGCTGATCGGCCGGCTCGGCGGCGGACGCGGCCACCTGACGTTCGCCGGTACGCCCGAGCAGGTCGCGGACGCCATCGAGGAGTGGTTCCGGCAGGGCGCGGCCGACGGGTTCAACATCATGCCCGCCGTCCTGCCCTCCGGCCTCGAACTCTTCGTCGACCACGTCGTGCCGATCCTGCGCGCCCGCGGGCTGCTCCGCACGGAGTACGGCCCTCGCCAGACCCTGCGGGAGCGCTACGGGCTTCCGCGTCCCGCCAACCAGTACACCGCCGCCCTCGTCTGAAACCGAAAGGACCCACCCGTGCCCGAGATCGAGATCCGCAAGGTCACCGCACGCATAGGCGCCCAGGTGTCCGGCGTCGACATCGCCAAACCCCTCGACGACGAGACCGTCACCGCCCTGCGCACCGCCCTCAACGAGCACAAGGCGCTGGTCTTCGACGCCGTCGACCTGGACGACGAGGGCCAGCAGGACTTCGCCCGGCAGCTCGGCGACCTCACCACCGCCCATCCCACCGTGCCCGCCGTCGACGGCGCCCCGAACGTGCTGCCCGTCGACAGCGAGCGCGGCCGGGCGGCCAACCACTGGCACACCGACGTCACCTTCGTCCTCAACCCGCCGCAGGCCAGCACCCTGCGCAGCATCACCCTCCCGCCGTACGGCGGCGAGACCCTGATCGCCAACTCGGCCGCCGCCTACCGCGATCTGCCCGCACCGCTGCGCGCGCTCGCCGACACCCTGTGGGCCGAGCACACCAACGACTACGACTACGCGGTGCCGGACGAGGCCATCGGCGAGGAGGAGGCCCGCCAGCGCGCCCAGTTCACATCCATCACCTACCGCACCGCCCACCCGGTGGTCCGGGTCCACCCGCTGACGGGTGAGCGCGGGCTGTTCATCGGGGGATTCGCGCAGCGGATCGTCGGGCTGTCCGTGGGCGAGTCCCGCAAGATCCTCGACCTGTTCCAGTCGTACGTCACCCGCCCGGAGAACGTCCTGCGTCACCGCTGGTCGCCGAACCAGCTCGTCCTGTTCGACAACCGGATCACCCAGCACTACGCCATCGACAACTACGACGGCCTGCCGCGCCGCCTGCACCGCGTGACCGTCGCCGGTGACGTGCCGGTCGGAATCGAGGGCAAGGAGAGCCAGTCGATCACGGGCGACGCCTCGCACTACACGTCCGTGGCATGACACTCGGATGACCCATAGGTGACCATCCCTTTACGTTGCGTACGACACGCGTCCGCATACTGGGCAGCCTCTTCCTCTGAGCGGAGAGGCTGCCCAGACTGTGGGGGTTTTTGCCCACACGCACGTACTCGCACGTACTCGCACGTAAGGGACCACCCGCACATGTCCCGCACCACCCTCGACGCCCCGCCCGGCACGACCGACACGGGCGTCTCCCTTTCTCACGGCCTCAAGCAGCGCCACCTCTCGATGATCGCCCTCGGCGGGGTGATCGGCGCGGGCCTGTTCGTCGGCTCCGGCGCGGGGATCGCCGCCGCCGGACCGTCGATCGTGATCGCGTACGCCGTCTCCGGCCTGCTCGTCATGCTGGTGATGCGGATGCTCGGCGAGATGTCGGCCGCGTATCCGTCGTCGGGCTCCTTCTCGGCGCACGCCGAGCGGGCGATCGGCCCCTGGGCGGGCTTCACCGCCGGCTGGTCGTTCTGGGTCCTGCTCTGCACGGCCGTCGGCCTGGAGGGCATCGGCGCGGCGAAGATCGTCACCGGCTGGCTGCCCGGTACCCCCGAGTGGGCCTGGGTGGCCCTGTTCATGGTGGTCTTCTGCACCGCGAACCTCGCCGCTGTGAAGAACTTCGGCGAGTTCGAGTTCTGGTTCGCCGCGCTGAAGGTCGGCGCGATCAGCCTGTTCCTCGTCCTCGGCGGGCTGGCCATCGCCGGGGTGCTGCCCGGCACGGACTCCCCCGGGGCCTCCAACCTGAGCGACTTCCTGCCGCACGGCAGCGAGGGGCTGGTCATCGGCCTGCTCGCGTCGGTCTTCGCGTACGGCGGTCTGGAGACCGTGACGATCGCGGCGGCCGAGTCCGAGAACCCGGTCCAGGGCGTGGCGCGCGCGGTCCGTACGGCGATGTGGCGCATCGCGCTCTTCTACATCGGCTCGATGGCGGTCATCGTCACCCTCGTCCCGTGGGACTCCAAGGAGGTCGTCGAGAAGGGCCCGTACGTCGCCGCCCTGGACCAGCTGGGTATCCCGGGCGCCGGTCAGCTGATGAACGTGGTCGTCCTGGTGGCCCTGCTCTCGGCGATGAACGCCAACATCTACGGCTCCTCGCGCATCGCCTACTCGCTGGTGGAGCGAGGTCAGGGCCCGAAGGCGCTGGGCGCGGTGTCCCGCGGGGTTCCGCGTGTCGCCGTGCTGGTCTCCTGCGTCTTCGGCTTCGTCTGCGTACTGCTGAGCTACTGGCGGCCCGACGACGTCTTCCCCTGGCTGCTGAACATGATCGGTGCGGTGATCCTGGTCGTCTGGATCTTCATCGCGGTGTCGCAGCTGCGGCTGCGGCGCACGGTGGAGCGCGAGGCGCCCGAGAGGCTGGTCGTACGGATGTGGCTGTTCCCGGCACTGACGTGGGTGGCGCTGGCCGGTATGGTCGCGATCTTCGTCCTGATGGCCCGGGAGGCGGACACGCGGGTGCAGCTGTACTCGACGGGCGCGATGACGCTGTTCCTGGCGGCGGTCGGGTATGCCCGGCAACGGGGGCGCGTCACCCGCGACTGACGTCCCTCACCGGTGAAAGGCCCTCGCGTACCCGGCGAATTCAAGGGGTCGTTGCAACACGTGGTCGGTTGATCAGGCCGCGAGCAGTTTAGACAGGCGCTCGGCTGGGGTTTCCCAGCCGAGCGTC
>NZ_JBEZLR010000163.1:0-12485 GCF_040652275.1 Streptomyces sp. NPDC048275 | reverse complement strand
TCCGCCCCCACCCCCGCCTCCACCAACAACCGCGCCACACGCTCACTCCGCGCATCCAACTCCGCGTACGACACCGACACACCGTCGAACACCACGGCCGACGCGTCCGGCACCACCGCCACCCGCGCCCGGAACTCCTCCACCACATCCCCGGCCACAGCCCCGGTGTCGGAGTCGTTCCACTCCTCCAGCACGCGCCGCCGCTCGCCTTCAGCCAGCACGCCGATCCTGCCCACCGGGGTCTCCGGTGCCGTCACGACCGCTTCCAGCACCCGCACGAACTGGTCCGCCACACCCTCCGCGTACTCGCGGTCCACCAGGTCCGGGCGGAAATCGAGGCGGAAGCCCATGCCGTCGAACGGGGTAGGAATGGCGGCAAGGCCCAGGGCGTAGTGCGTGCCGCCGCGGATCTCCGCGTCGCCGACCGAGAGGCCGGCGCGGGCGGCGGAGGCGTTGATGGCCTCGTGGTCGAGGGGGAAGTTCTCGAACACCGTCAGGGTGTCGAAGAGTTCACCGACGCCGGCGAGGCGTTGCAGTTCGGCGAGGCCGATGTGCTGGTGGTCGACGAGTTCGGCCTGTTCGTCCTGGAGACGGCGGAGGAACTCCGTCACCGTCTCCCACGGGCGCAGGGTCGCGCGCAGCGGGAGGGTGTTGACGAAGAGGCCCACCATCGTGTCCGCGCCGGTGAGTTCCGCCGGCCGGCCCGCCGCGGTCACGCCGAAGACGACGTCGTCGCGGCCGGTCAGGCGGCCGAGCAGCATGGCCCAGGTGGCCTGCACCAGGGTGTTGGGGGTGACGCCGTGGGAACGGGCGGCCCGGGTGAGGGCCCGGGCGGTGTCCTCGGGCAGGGCGAAGCGGATGCGCTGCTGAGCCGCGGACTCAGCTCCGGCTCCGGGGCGGTCGGTGCCCAGCCTCGTGGGTTCGTCGACTCCGGCGAGTGCGGTGCTCCACGCCTCGATTGCGGCGTCGTGGTCGCGTCCGGCCAGCCACCCGAGGTGGTCGCGGTAGGGGCGTACGCGGGGCGGACTGCCCGCTGTGTCGGCACCGGCGGTCCGCTCCGCGTAGGCGGCGAGCAGATCGCGTACGACCAGGGGCAGGGACCAGCCGTCGAGCACGATGTGGTGGTTGGTCAGGACGAGCCGCCACTGGTCGGCGGCGAGCCGGGCCAGAGTGAACCTGATCAGCGGCGGTGCGGACAGGTCGAAGCGGGTCCAGCGCTCCTCGTCGAGGAGACGCAGCCAGGTCGCCTCACGTTCCTCCCCCTCCCCGAGGTGCGTCAGATCGGCCTCGTGCCACGGCGCGGTCACGGTCTCGGCCACGACGGCGACCGCACGGCCGTTGCCGACCTGCCGGAAGCCGGAACGCAGCACGGCGTGCCGGGCGAGGACCGTGTCGGCCGCGGCGCGCAGGGCCTCGGCGTCGAGGGTGCCTTCGAGGGCGAGGACGAGTTGCGCGTTGTAGTGGTCGAGGGCGGCGGTGTCGAACTGGTTGTGGAAGAACAGGCCTTCCTGGAGCGGGGAGAGGGGCAGTACGTCCACCGCGCCCGGGACCGCTTCCTTGGCCTGTGCGACGTCCTCGTCCGGCAGCAGCGCGATCTGCGCGACGGCGCTGTCGTCCGCGCCGCCCTGCTGCGGTTCGAACTCGGCAAGCGAAGCGAGTTCCGCCACGGTCCGGTGCCGGAACACGTCCCGGGCGGTGAGCCGCAGTCCGGCACGGCGGGCCCGGCCGACGAGGCGCGTGGCCATGATGCTGTCGCCGCCGGAGGCGAAGAAGTCGTCGTCGATGCCGACTTCGGGCAGTCCGAGCACGTCGGCGAAGAGCGCGCACAGGGCGTGTTCTTGCGCGGTGCGGGGTGCGCGCCGCTCCGTGTCATCGGTGCCGTAGTCCGGTACGGGCAGGGCCTTGCGGTCCAGTTTTCCGTTCGGGGTCAGCGGCAGCGACGGCAGCGCGACGAACGCGGCGGGGATCATGTAGTCGGGCAGGGTCGCGGCGAGATGCGCACGCAGGCCCGCCGGGTCGAAGGCGTCAGAGGCATCGAAGGCGCCAGAGGCGTCGGAGGTGTCGGAGGCACCGACCGGCACCACGTAGGCCGCCAGGCGCCGGTCGCCCGGCCGGTCCTCGCGGACGACGACCGCGGCGCGGCCGACGGACGGGTGGCGCAGCAGTACGGACTCGATCTCGCCGAGTTCGATCCGGAAGCCGCGCAGCTTGACCTGATCGTCGGCACGCCGCAGGTACGCCAACTCACCGTCCGGCGTCCAGCGCACGACGTCACCCGTGCGGTACATGCGCGAGCCCGCCGCACCGAACGGATCCGCCACGAACCGTTCCGCCGTCAGGCCGGGGCGGCCGTGGTAGCCGCGGGCCAGTCCGGCACCCGCGATGTACAGCTCGCCCGGGACGCCGACCGGCACGGGCCGCAGCGCCTGGTCGAGGACGTACACGCGGGTGTTGAGAATGGGGCGGCCGATGGAGACGGGGGCGTCGCGGGTGATGTCGGAGGCCGTGGACCAGATGGTCGTCTCGGTCGGGCCGTAGAGGTTGGTGACGGACGCGGTGACGGCGGTCAGGGTGTCGGCGAGCCCGGTGGGGAGCGCTTCGCCGCCCACGAGGACCCGTACGTCCTTCAGGGCG
This sequence comes from Streptomyces sp. NPDC048275, assembly GCF_040652275.1. NCBI lineage: Bacteria > Bacillati > Actinomycetota > Actinomycetes > Kitasatosporales > Streptomycetaceae > Streptomyces > Streptomyces sp. NPDC048275. The sequence goes on along the minus strand of NZ_JBEZLR010000163.1, from coordinate 9,851 downwards.
TCGCCGTGCTCGGCCGCCAGGGCGTGCCAGAGGCTGGGGGTAGCCTGCATGACGGTGACGGCCTCGCGGGTGATGAGGTCCCTCAGGGCGTCCGGGTCGCGGACCTCGTCGCGGTCGGCCAGGACGACGGTGGCGCCGGACAGCAGCGGCAGGTACAGCTCGAGTCCGGCGATGTCGAAGCCCACCGTGGTCACGGCGAGCAGCCGGTCGTCCGCCGTCGTGCGGAGGCGGTGGGCCATGGCGGCGAGGAAGTTGTCGAGGGCCCCGCGGGGGACGACGACGCCCTTGGGCCGTCCGGTGGAGCCGGAGGTGTAGATGACGTAGGCGGGGTGGTCGGGGCGGGCGGCGGCCGTACGTTCCCGCTGCCGCGGGTCGGCGTCCGGCAGGGCGTCGGTGCGGGCGGCCTGGTCGAGCCGGAGGTGGGGCACGTCCGAGTCGGGGAGCCGGCCGGCGAGTTCGCCGTTGGTCAGGACGAGGGCGGGGCGCGCGTCGTCGAGGACGTAGGCGATGCGGTCGGCCGGGTACTCGGGGTCGATGGGCAGATAGGCCGCGCCCGTCTTGAGGACGGCGAGCAGGGCCACGACGAGCTCGGTGGAGCGCGGCAGGGCCACGGCGACGTACTGCTCGGGCCCGATTCCGCGCTGGACGAGGAGGCGCGCGACATGGTTGGCGCGGGCGTCGAGTTCGCCGTAGGTGGTCCGGGTGGTGCCGTGGACGAGGGCCACGGCCTCCGGGGTGTGCTGGGCGCGGGCTTCGAGGAGTTCGGTCAGCGAGGGGGCGGGAATCGGGTGGGCGGTGTCGTTCCAGTCCGTCAGGACGCGTGCGCGTTCGGCCTCGTCGAGCAGGTCCACGTCGCCCACCGGCTGGTCGGGGTCGGCGGCGAGCGCGGTGAGGAAGGCGACGAAGCGGTCCTGGTGGGCGGCGAGTTCCGCCTCCGTGTAGAGGGCGGGGTTGGCGTCGAACTCGAGGAGCACGCCGCGCTCGGACGTCGCCGGGTCGCCGAAGGACACCACGGACAGGTCCTTGACCGGGCCGGTCCACAGCGGGTGCATGACGGTGTCGAGGCCGCCGAAGCGGATCTCCCGGCCGAAGGACATGGCGTTGACGGTGACCGAGTGCAGTCCGCCGCTGCCGCCGGAGAGTTTCAGGTCGCGGTGCAGGTCCTCGCTGCGGTAGCGCTGGTGCGCGAGGGCGCCGCCGACCTGGGCGGTGACCTGCCGGACGAGGTCCGCGAAGGTGGTGTCCGAGGTCACGGCCAGGCGCAGCGGGACCTCATTGGCGAACATCGCGGGCGTGCCGAGTGCGCCGGGGGTGGTGCGGGCCGTCGTGGGCAGACCGACGACCGCGTCCTCGGCGGCGGTGAGACGGTGGGTGTACGCGGTGACCGCGGCGAGCAGCACGGACGACCAGCGGCCCGCTCCGGCGAGGCGCGCCATGCGGTCGGCGGGCAGCAGGACGGTGCGGCGCAGGGCGACCGGTGACGGTTCGGCGACGCGGCCGGTCAGCGGGGCGGGCTCGGGCAGGTCCGTGAAGGCGGCGTGCCAGTACGCGCGGTCCGCGTCGTGGCGGGGTGAGGTGCGGTAGTCGTGGTCCTGGCCGACGATTTCGGCCAGCGGGCGGAAGCGGGAGGCCGGGGGTTCCTGGCCCGCGGCCAGGGCGGTGTAGGTCTGGGCGAGCCTGCGGCAGTACACGGCCTGCCCATAGCCGTCCAGCGCGATGTGGTGGTGGCGGAAGTAGAGCAGGGAGCGGCTCTCGCCAGTGTGGAAGAGGGCGTGGGTGTACAGCGGTCCCGACCGCAGGTCCACCGGGGTGGCCAGGTCGTCGTCCATCCAGGCGCGGGCGGCCGCGTCCGGGTCGGGCTCGGCGGCGACATCCAGGATGTGCACGGGGATGTCGTCGCCGGCCGGCTCCACGATCTGCCACAGCTCGTCGTCGTCCTCGGCGAAGCGCACGCGCAGGGCCTCGGTCTCCGCGACCGTGCGGCGGACCGCCTCGGTCAGGAGCGCGGTATCGACCCGTCCTGAGTCCCCTCCCGAAACCCGTCCTGAGATCTCGAAGTAGGTGGCGCAGTTGTACAGCGGGCTGTCGGGGGCCAGTTGCTGAGCCACCCAGATACCCGTCTGCGCGGCCGAAACAGTCCGACGAACCGACCCATGCTCAGACACTGAATACCTACCCACGTTCTCTTCGCTCTTCGGACGGGCACTTCTGCTTCTGCTTCAGTCATTCATCGAGCCACCGCGGGCTGCCCGCGCCCGCGGTGGCTCCGAACGGTCAGGCCGTCAAGCCGTCAAGCGGTCAGGCCGCGAGCGGCAGTTCGGCGGAGATGACGTCGACGAGCCCGGCGACGGTCGGCTCGTCCCACATGACGGTGGGCTCGAGGGTCACCCCGAGGTGGTCCTCGATCTCCGCGACGACGGTGAGGGCGTAGATGGAGTCGAGGCCGTACGCCCCGAGCGGTTCGTCGGGCCGTATGTCGTCGGCGGGCATCTCCAGGTGTGCGGCGATGCGCTCGGTGAGCCAGACCGACAGCTCCTCGGCGGAGAGGTTCGGGGTGGACTTCTCGACGGCGAAACTCGACATGATCAGTTCTCCTTGGTGTGGTGGCCGGTGAGTCCTCGCCTCACCAGGCCGAGACTCGTGCCGGATTCGTAGCGCTCGACGAGCTCGTCGAAGAGCCGCTGTTCGAGGTCGTGGGGCAGCCGCGCGGGCGGGTGCCCGGGGCGCAGGGGGATCCTGGCGAGCACGGCGGCCAGCCAGGCCGGGTCGGCGAGGAAGGGGTCCGGGTGGCTCTGGTTGGTGCGCCACAGTTCGACGCACGCGGCGGCCACCAGCACGTTCACATAGCGGTGGGTGAGGTCGTACGAGGATGAACTCGCCGCCACGGACAGCTCGGCGGCGGGCAGCCGCGCGCATTCGCCGGTGAGGCGGCGGAGGTCGTCCGTGAGGTGGTCGCCGGTCTGCCGGATCACGGGGTGGGCGAGCAGCAGCGCGGGTTCCGCGGCGAGGCCCGTGGCCAGTGAGGAGCTGAGCCGCTCGCGCCCGCCCGCGGTGACGGCCAGCCGGTCGAAGGGGATGGGTGGCAGGTCGGCGTCGAGGCGGAAGAGCTCCTCGGGGGCGGGCTGACCCGTCGGCCACGATCTGCGGGCCAGCAGCGGCAGTTGGGGCAGTAGCGACATCTGGCACGCGGCGCGGGCGGCGTGTCCGAAGCCGGCCGGCTGGATGTCGCGCAGCAGCTTCTGGAAGATGGCGTGCTCGCCCTCGCGGATGTAGAAGTGGGCGCCGAGGAGGGTGGACAGCCGGTGCATGGCGTCCATCAGGACCTTGGAGACGAAGAACTTGACGGCCTGTGCGTAGATCCCGGTCTCGGCCGGGACGAGGTGGATGGCGCGGGCCGCCACGGTGGCGAAGGCATCGCACAGCAGCAGGTCGGCATGGGTGGCGGCGAGCACGGACCGCACCTCGGGGAGGTCGACGGCCCTGCGTCCGTAGAGCCTGCGTGCGGTCAGGTGCCGCAGGGTGGTGCGCAGGCCGGTGTCGAGGATGCCGTTGAACATCGCGACCAGCGTGGTGCGGGTGATCTGGAAGGACTTCAGGGCCGTCTCCAGGCCCTGGCCCTGCCGTCCCACGATGCTGTCTGCGGGCAGCGGGCAGTCGTCGAACTCGATGCCGCCGAGCTGGACTCCGCGCATGCCGACGCTGGTGAAGCGGGGCAGGTAGCGCATCCGGCCGGCGGGGACGGATGCCTTGTCGACGAGTATCTGGGAGTGGCTGCGGCTGCCCGGGCGGCGGTCGGTGCGCGCGAACATGACGACTGCGTCGGAGCGTTGGAGGTTGGTGACGACCTCCTTGCGTCCGTTGAGGAGGAGTCCGTCGGGTCCGGGCATGGCCTCGAACTCCGTACCGGCCATGTCGTTGCCGTGGGCCAGTTCGTGGTAGGCGACGGACACCTTCCGGTGGCGCAGGAGCAGCCCGGCGACCTGGTGGCGCTGCTCCTCGCTGCCCGCGGTCCAGATGTTGACGGCGGCGATGAAGGAGCTGGCGCCGTATCCGAGGCCCAGGCAGGGGTCTCGGCGGTAGACGGACCGCATGATCTCGATGAGGTCGTCGAGACGGGTCAGGCGTCCGCCGTATGCGGGCGGCACGAACTCGGCGTTGAGTCCGTAGGCGTCGAGGGCGTCCTCCCCGGCGGTGAACATCTCGCCCTGTTCGTCCGCGGCCAGGATGTGCCGGAAGCCCAGGGGATTGTCCTGGTCCCAGGGGTCGCCGAGGTGCCGCTCCAGTGCGTCGGCCCGGTGCGGGAACGCCGTGCCCGTGGCCAGGGTGGTCGGGCTCGTCATGAGGCACTCCTGACTGGGTGGCGCCCGGGCACGGTGGCCAGGGTCGGTATCGCCGTGTCGAGCGCGTGCTCGGCGAGTCGGTCGTAGGCCGCGGCGCCCGCCTCTCCGAGGGGGTGGCCGAGGCGGGTGAGAACGGTGCTCAGGCATGCCTGCAGCCAGAGCCCGTCGTGCCACACGGTCGGCTCTTCGGCGGGGGCCGCCTGGGGGCGGGCACCGGAGTCCGCCGGTGGGCGGGCGTTGTTCAGCCACACGTGCAGGCAGGCCGCGGCCGCGTAGCACAGCTCGTAGCGCTCGGCCCGTGCGAAGGCCTCCGGGGGTACGTCCCGTGCGGTCCGCCGCTGGGTGGCGAGCTCCTGGTGCAGGGCATCCGTCTCGGCCTTGATCCGGTCGGCCAGGTCGGCCACCTCCGGGGGGAGCCCTCCCGCCTCGGCCTGGGCGCGGATGCGCGCGACCGCGTCGGCCAGGCTCTGCACCGGGCTGCAGCCGCCCTGGGATATCAGCGCGAGCCGCTCGCGGTCGAACTCGGGGAGTGGTGCGGTGAGTCGAGCCGCCGCGGCGACGCCGTCCGTGTCCGCCCGGCCCCGCCGGTAGCCGGCGGCGAGCAGCGGGAACTGGTCGATCAGGGCGTTGCGGTTGACGGCGGTGTTGCCGTCGAAGATGGCGACGACCCGGTGGTCGCGCTCCAGCTTGGCGAACACGCCGTCGGCGTACTCCTCGGTGAGGAAGCTCCGGACGCCGAGGAGTTCCGCGCTCCGGTCGAGGATCCCCTGCACCAGTTCGGGGACGAGGGCCTTGGCGACCGCGGAGGTCACGCTCATCTCCCCGGTGAGCGCGTGGATGCTGCGGCTCGCCACCGTGCCCGTGGCCTCCGCCAGCAGGTGCGCGGCGCTGATCTCGCCCAGGATGCGGCGGATCCGGGGCAGTTCCGCGAGAGTACGGCCGTAAAGGCGCCGTTCGCGCGCGTAGTCCACGGCGATCCGCAGGGCCGTGTCGCCCGCCCCGAGGGACAGCGCCACGCAGGTGGTCCGGGTGAGCTGCAGGGCTTTGAGGACGATCTCGATACCGGCTCCCGTCTCGCCCACGAGCGCCGCGTGCGGGATCTCGGCCCGGTGGAACGCGATGCCGCTGATGTCCGCGCCCCGGATACCGTGCGTGGGAACCTTGGGCAGGCAGCTGAACGCCCCGTCCGCGAGATCCTGTTTGTCCACCAGGAACAGGCTGAAGCCACGGGGGCCGCCGTTCGCCTCGGTCCGTGCGAGCACACAGACCAAGCGGCCCCGGGTGGCGTTGTTGATCAGCCACTTCTCACCGTCGAGGAGCCAGCCGTCGGCGGTGCGGGTCGCCGTGACCCGTCCCGCGAGCAGATCGCTGCCATGGTCCCGCTCGGTCAGCCCCCAGGACGCGATCGCCCCGGAGGAGATCGACTCGCCGGTGCGCAGGGCCTGTTCGGTATCCCCGGCCACCCACACCGAGGCCGCGCCGAGGAACGTCTTGCCGTGGCCGACCGCGGCGGTCAGATCACGGCGGGCCACGGTGCGCAGCAGGAGCATGAGCTCGCTGTGGTCGTCCAGCCTGCCACCCGCTGCGACGGGTACGTAGTGCGCGTTGAGTCCGAAGTCGTCCAGAACCCCGCACGCCGCGGCCGGGAACGCCTCCCGCCGGTCGAGTTCGGCCAGCGCCGCGGGCCGGAACGCCTCGTGTTCGTCTCCCGGAGCTCCCAGCACCGACTCCAGGGCTTCGACGGCGGACCGTCTCACCTTGCGGCCTCCCTCTCTCACGCCTGCCGCCGCGCCGAGGCGCGGCCCCGAGCCCGGTCGGTGTCGGCGTCCAGGTGCAGCGGTTTGAGGTCACCGGCCAGGAACAGCTCGCGCATCGTGGCTCGCTGGATCTTTCCGCTGGTGGTCCGGCGCACCCCGCCGCGGCGCAGCAGCGCCACCGTGTGGACGCCGGTGCCGAACTCGCGCGCCACCGTCTGCCGGATGCCGGCGGTGAGCTTGGCGAGGACGTCGGCGCTCAGCCGTCCACGGACCTCGTGCGTGACGACGATGCGCTCGTCGGTACGGTCCGGGCCGGGCACCGAGACCGTGAAGACCGCTCCGAACAGACCCTTCAAGTCATCGTGCTGGGCGCGCAGTTCGTGCTCGATGTCCTGCGGGTACAGGTTGCGGCCGCGGACGATGAGTGTCTCCTTGATACGGCCGGTCACATGGATCTCGCCCTCGTGCACCAGGCCCAGATCCCCGGTCCGCAGGAAGCCGCCCTGCCCGTCGGCGGTCTCTGCCCGGAAGGTGTCCTGAGTGGCTTCCGGCCGTTCCCAGTACCCCTGGGCGACGCTGTCGCCCCGCAGCCAGATCTCGCCGATCCGCCCCTGCGGCAGCACCTCACGGGTGTGCGGATCGACGACGCGCACGGTGTAGTCGTGCGCCGCGCCGCAGCTCACCACGGCTCGGCTGTGCGGCCAGGCCACGGTCGGCACGAACTCGTGCCGCGCCAGCGCCTCCGCGTCGACCTGCCGGATCACCGGCTCCCGGGTTCCCGCGCCCGAGATGAACACGGTGGCCTCCGCCATGCCGTAGCACGGGGTGAGCGCTCCGGCGCGGAAGCCGGCGGCCGCGAACCGCTCGGCGAAGGTGGCCAGCGTGGACGCCTGCACGGGTTCCGATCCGTTGGGCGCGTACTTCCAGCGGGAGAGGTCCACTCCGTCGAGTTGCTCGTCGGTGATCTGGCGGGCGCAGAGCTCGTACGCGAAGTTCGGCCCGGGCGACCAGTCGAGGTCGTACGCGTCGATCATCCGCAGCCACCAGTGCGGCCGCTTCAGGAACGTGGTGGGGGCCATCAGCGTGCAGGAGCCGCCAAGCACGAGCGGGGGCAGCAGGACCCCCATCAGCCCCATGTCGTGGTAGTGCGGGATCCAAGAGCCGAAGTGGGTCGAAGCGTCAAGGCCGAAGGTACGGCGCAGGCTGTCGACGTTGTGCAGCAGATTGCCGTGGGTGATCATCACGCCCTTCGGCTCACCCGTGGAGCCGGACGTGTACTGGAGCAGCGCGAGCGTGTCGTGGCCGAGGGGAGGCGCGACCCAGGCGTCCGGATCGACCGCCGCCGCCCCCTCGTACGCCTCCTCGTACGCCTCCTCGTCCGTCGCCCCGTCGATCGCCCCGCCCGTCCTCAGATCCGTCACCACGATGTCCGCCGTGACCGACTCCTCGGCGGCGGCCCACTCGCGGACGTCCGCGTGGGCGATTGAGTTCGTGAGGACGATGCCGACCCCGGCGTTGCGGGCGATGGCCGTGACCCGTTCCCGCTGGTGGCGGTACTGCCCGGGGAGCGGCGCCGGCACGGCGACCACACCGGCGTACAGGCAGCCCAGGAAAGCGGCGGCGAAGTGGATGCCCTCCGGGTACAGCAGGAGGGCACGGTCTCCCGGTGCCAGCCGGCCACCGAGCCGCACCGCTATTTCCCGGGCGGCCACGTCGAGTTCCGCATACGTCAGCGTTTCGTCGACCTTTCCGGCGGAGAGGTCACGTACGAAAGTCACCGCGGGTTCGCCGGGACGGGACTCCGCATTTCTGCGAAACGCATCGGTGACGCTGGGAAGATCTACAACAGCAATGGACATTGGCCATTCCCCCAAAGCGCGGCACACAACGCAGGACTGCGGCACACAACGCGCGGCTCACGACAGAATTCCATCTGGCGGGGGAACATAGCCCGCTCCGTTCAAGCCAGTCAACCGACCCCGAACCCGCAACCACGCCCCCAAATGACACCCTAGGTGTCCGGAGCATCACTCTCGGTCGATTTTTCGGCCCTCCCGGCACCGAAACCAGGGCTCGCGGAAGCCTTTATCCCCGACCACGTCACGCACGGATACATCGGGATATTCAGCCTCCCCTTAATCCGGTGACAGGACTGATGGGCTGGTGTTGAATACTCGTGCCCAGCCGTCATGGGCATTGCACAAACAACGAGAGGTGCGGGAGTGAAGCAGACCGGACTCGAGGATATTCTTCCGCTGACTCCGCTGCAGGAAGGCCTTCTATTTCACGGCCTTTACGACCCGGACACCGAAGACGTTTATGTCTCCCAGCACATCCTCGACATATCCGGGCCGCTCGACACGACCGCCCTGCGCACGGCCGCCGATTCCCTGCTGGCCCGCCACTCGAGCCTGCGCGTGGGATTCCGGCACGAGGGACTGAAGACGCCGGTGCAGATCGTGCCCCGGTCGGTACGGACCCCCTGGCACGAGACGGACCTCACCGCACTGCCGGACGACGACGCACGAGCCGCCCGGGCCGAGGAGTTGCTGCGCGCCGACCGCGCGACCCGCTTCGACCTGTCCGCTCCCCCGCTGGTCCGTTTCACCCTGCTGCGGCTCACCGACCGGCAGTACCGCTTCTCCCTGACGTTCCATCACCTGCTCCTGGACGGCTGGTCCCTGTCCGTACTGCTGCACGAGCTCTTCGCCCTCTATGCCGACGGCGGCGACGCCCGCGCCCTGCCACCCGTGACGCCGTACCGCACCTTCCTGGGCTGGCTCGCCGGACAGGACCGGGACACCGCACGCGCCACCTGGGCCGACGCACTGTCCGGCCTGACGGAGCCGACACTGGTGGCCCCCCGGCAGGCCGACTCCGCGCCCGCCGTTCCCGAGCGCGTCACCTTCGCCCTGACCGAACAACAGACCGAGCGACTCACCGCCCGCGCACGCGGCCTCGGCCTGACCGTCAGCACCCTGGTGCAGGGCGCGTGGTCCCTGCTGCTCTCCAAGATCCTCGGCCGGGACGACATCGTCTTCGGCGTCACCGTCTCCGGCCGGCCACCGGAGATACCCGGCATCGAGAGCATGGTCGGGCTGTTCATCAACACGGTCCCGCTGCGCGTGACCCTCCGCCCCGCCGAACCGGTCGGACAGCTGCTGGAGCGCCTCCACCGCGCCCAACTGGACCTGCTCCCCCACCAGCACCTCGGGCTCACCGACATCCAGCAGGCGTCAGGGCTTCCCGAACTCTTCGACACCATGGTGGTGTTCGAGAACTACCCCCAGGACCCGGCGCGGCTGACAGCGTCCACCTCTACGTCCGCTTCCTCCACCACCGCGCCGCAGGACGCCAAGACCCACGCCGACACCGTCCGCGTAGTCGGACAGAGCACCAGCGACCGCTCCCACTACCCCCTGACCCTGGTCGCCCTCCCGGGCACCACGATGCGCTTCCGTCTCGACCACCGGCCGGACGTGTTCGACGAGGCGGCCGTCGGGACCTTGATCGAGCGGTTTGTGCGGGTGTTGGAGGCGGTGGTGGGTGATCCGTCGCGGCCGGTGGGCCGGGTGGAGGTGTTGTCGCGGGGGGAGCGGGACGGGCTGGTTGCGGCCTGGACTGCTTCGGCGGACGGCTTCCGGGGTGGTGAGTCTGGGGTGACGTTGGCGGGCTGGTTCGCGCGGCGGGCGGAGGTGTCGCCGGGGGCCGTCGCGGTGTCGTGTGGGGATGTCCGGTTGTCGTATCGGGAGCT
>NZ_JBEZLR010000162.1:0-12528 GCF_040652275.1 Streptomyces sp. NPDC048275 | reverse complement strand
CCGGGACACTCGCAATGGCTTCGACACCATGCGAATTACCAGAGGTCCCGCCCTCTTGACAGGGCGCACACATCCTTAACGCACTGGCGTTGCACGTCGCGGGACACGGCCAGTGGTTCTGTGGGGCGCCAAGTTGTGGGAGTTGCTGATCCGGTTCGGGTGGGCGGACCTGCGGCGGCGGATGTGTACCTACGCGCAGAGCCCGTGGGTGCGGTGGACCGGGGTAACGGCTGGCAGTGGCCAAGCATGCAGGTCATGACGGACCGGGAGGGTCAGGAGTGGCGTCTTCGCCGCCTGCTCGAAGAGGCCAGCAGTGGCTACGTCCTTGCTGTCCCCAAGCCTCCGCATTCCCGGGAATTGGCGGAACGACGGGCTCATCCACGAGGCGCCCCCTGATGCCGGGGAGCGTCCCTCCTGCGGGTGCAGACCCCCGGCCCGTGTTGTGGTGGCACCGCCGTAGTCGCCTCATGTCGTAAGAGGTGACCCGCTCACGGGCGCAGCGCCCCGGTGTCATTCTCCTGTAACGCACCGTTATCTGACGTGAAATGTCCGCGAGAGGTGCCGCGTTGGGCCCGCAAGGCCGTCGTCCGCCCGGACGGAAGAACCTGGCCGATCGGACCGGAAGCATGGCCGGTCGGCCGACGCGGAGCCGGAGAACGCGGGCTAGCGTCCTTCTCAGCAGGTAACACCACGGAGAGGAAGGCAGCCCGATGGATCAGCGAACGTCCGACCGCGACGCTGGCGTGACCACCGAGTTCGAGAGGGACGTCGTCAAGCTCTTGCTGGAGGCGATGCGCGCGGTGGACAAGCAGGAACGCGAGGACGTCGGTACGGAAAGCGTGCTGTATGCGCTCGTGTCGGGTGACTCAGCCGCGGGTTCCGCGATCGCATCCGGGATGAGGGCCTCCGGCTCGCTCGGCGGTTCGATCGGGTGCCGGGGGACATCCGTGTGGGTCAGTGAGGACGCGGGTGACGGCACGGCGGGAAGCCCGGACGACGAGCGGGAGATCGACGCCTTCTGGCGGGAGGTCCGGCTGGAGGAGGCCAAGAGGCTGCGCTGGAAGAATCGGAAGCAGAAGGAGGAGCAGGAGCAGGGGCAGGAAAGCCTTGAACTCCCGCCGATGACCGGCGCGTTGCGGACCTGTCTGCGCAAGGCGCTGGAGGCCGCCCGGGAGGAGGGCACCGTTTCCGTGCGCGTCCGGCATGTGGCGCGCGCACTGGTCGGGCTGCCCGATACGCGTGCCCGCGAGGCCATGGTGCTGGAGAAGGCGGACGTCCCGGCTGCCTCGATGGCGCTCGACGCGTTGCGGGGGAGCGATGAAGTACCGGAACCCGGCTCGGTGTTGATCCTGCGCAAGGCGGGGACGTTCGGGAAGAGCGGTAATCCGCTGACCCGGAAGTTCACCGCCTGGATATTCGGGGGCGGCGCCGGGTTCGGTTCCGCAGTCGTGGGTGCGGTGCGCACGGAGGCACCACGGGGGGCGGTGCGGCGCGGGGCGTCGGAGATGGAACCCGTCGATGTGCTGCTGGGTATCCTGTCGCTGGACCGGTCGTTGACCGTCGTGGGGCGTGAGCTGCCCGAGAAGCTGACGGGAGCGAACCAGGGGGCCGCACTCCTGCGCCGGCACGGCGTACGGCAGGATGCTGTCACCCGGGTGCTGCTTCCCGCCACCGGGGTCGCGGAGAAGGAGCCCCGGGAGGTCCGCGGCCACGCCGACTTCGAACGGCGGCTCCTGCACGTCACCCAGTTCACCGCCTCCGCTCAGGGCTCGCCCACGGTCGGTACGACCCACCTGCTGGCCGCGCTGCTGGACAAGGGGACGGACGCGGAGTCCGCGGCGGAGATCGAGCGTGTGCTGACCGAGAGCGGGGCGGACGTCGCCGGGCTGCGGGCGGAGCCGGAGCTCCGGGTCCCGGGCGGAGCGGCACAGGCGTCCTGACGCATCCGCAGCCGCAGTGGTCCGCCAACGCGTACGACGAGAGCAGCCGTTGAGAACGGCGCCCACAGGGAGGAAACATGAGTCCGGCAGTGCGACCGTGCAGACGGGCGCGCCGCGAGGCCGCCGCGATCCGAGAGGCGGTGCGCGCCGCGCCCCGGCGGACGGTCGTGACCGAGTCCGTACTCGCCGGCCTGGTCCTGCTGTGCTCGCTGGCGCCGGTTCCGCTGATTCCGCCGGCCCACCCGGTGGCGGTGGCCCTCCTGGGGGTGTGGGCGGCACTGCTCGTGCCCGCGCGGCGGATGTACCCGGCCCTCACGGTGCTGGGCTGCGTGCCGGTGATCGCCGGGAACAACGTGTGGGCGATGGTGGTGGTGCCGTGCGTCGTGTGGTCCGCCGTGCGCCGCATCACCCCCGTACGGCGCGCCTGGGGAGTGATCGGGGCGAGCAGTGCCGGCGCCGTGCTCATGTCGATCGCCGCCCAATCCCTCAGCGGACTCCCGACGATGCCGTACCTGGTCGCCGGCGCCGGCGTGGCTGCGCTGTTCATCCTGCTGCCCGCGCTGTCCGGCGTGATGATGGGGCGTCGCCGCCCGCTGACGGGGCTGCTGCGGGAACGCAACGCCTACCTCGAACAGACCCGCTTCCTCATTGACGAGGCGGCCCGCATGGAGGAACGGGCGCGCATCGCCGCCGAGATGCACGATCTGCTCGGCCACCGCATCGGCCTCATCTCGGTGCACGCCGGAGCCCTCCAGCTCGCTGCCGAACGACAGGCGCCCCCGCTGGCCTCCCAGGCCGAACTTCTGCACACCACCGCCGGAACGGCCATGGACGAGCTGCGCGGCATCCTCGGCGTCCTCCGTCACCAGTCCGGCGAGGACAGCGGTGAGCGGGGGACCCGCGAAGATCTCTCGGCTCTGGTCGCGGATTCCCGGAACGCGGGGGCCGACGCCGAACTGCACTGGAACGCGACCGGGCCGACGGACGCGGACGCCCGCACCCGGCAGGCCGTCCACCGTGTGACCCGCGAAGGACTCACCAACGCGCTGAAGCACGCGTCCGGCGCGCCGGTCCGTGTGACGTTCCAAGACGAAGGGGACACGGTGGTGGTCGCCGTCGTCAACGATGCCCCGCCGGTGCCCTGTTCGCCCGGGGACGGGAACCGCAGTGGACTCGTCGGCCTCCAGGAGAGGATCAGCCTGCTCGGGGGCGCCCTCCACGCCGGACCGCGCCCGGAGGGCGGCTTCGTCCTCTCCGCCCGTATACCCGTCCGGCCCGACGCGCCGCCCGTGTACGCCACTTCGCCCGGGCCGGTGTCCGGCGGGGCGGGCTCCCGGCCCCCGCTGTCCACGGAGGTCCTCACGTGGCCCCGCCTCCTGGGAGGCGGCTGCGCGGCTCTGCTGGTGTTGCTGCCGACGATCGGCGGCACCATCGCCCTGCTGATCATGGCGGTTCTACACTGAACCGATGATCCGAGTCCTGATCGCCGACGACGAGGCGCTGATGCGCGCCGGGGTCCGCCTGATCCTGGAGAACGACGACGAGGTCCGAATCGTGGCCGAGGCACAGAACGCCCGTGAGGCCGTCGAAGCCTGCCGCGCCCACCTCGTCGACGTCGCCCTCCTCGACATCCGTATGCCCGGGGACGGCATCACCGCCGTCGCCGAGATCGCCCGGCACTCGCCCCGCACCCGAGCGGTGATGCTGACGGCCTTCGGCGAGGAAGCGACCGTCACCAGCGCCCTGCGCGCCGGAGCCCACGGCTACCTCCTCAAGGACACCGGCCCCCGCGACCTCATCGACGCCGTACGCCGCGCCGCAGCCGGAGAACCCGTCCTCGCCCCGCAGGTCACCCGCCAACTCGTCGACTTCCGGACCCGGTTGGGCCACGGCAGCGACGTCGCATCACGTCGGATCGCGGACCTGACACCGGCTGAACGGGACGTCCTCCGACTACTGGGCACTGGCCTCTCCAACGCCGAGATCGCCGCACAGCTCCACCTGAGCTCCGGCACGGTCAAGGCCCACATCAGCAGCATCCTCACCCGCACCGACTGCACCAACCGAGTCCAGGCGGCGGTGCTGGCGCAGGAGGCGGGGCTGCTCGACTGACGCCCGGCAGGCCGCACAGTCGCACACCTGTCCGTCACGAGAGTCGCCTGGCACGCTCCCGGACATGATTGGCCGCCCTGGGGGGGGCACAGATCGAGACCGGGATCAGCACTACGACGCTGCTACGAGCACGAACAGCACAAAATGCGGTCGGTGAAGTTCCTGATGATCGAGGTTGCGTTCACGTGCTTCATCTGTTTGATGGTCAGTATTGCATTGCTCTCCGGGTCGGTGTCCTTGTTGCTGGCGTTGATGCCGGTGTGGTCGGGAAGTGTTTTGAACAGCGGCGTGTGGATGCTGCCGAGGGCCTGCTCGGTAGTCTGCTTGTCGGTGGGCCGTAAGGTGCGGGTCGGGAGGGTGTGGCAGCCGGGTTTGTGCTGATCGTGCGCCGGGTGGTGGTTGCGGTGCCCTGCCGCGTGGTCGGTGGTGGCCGTCTGTGGTGCGAAGAGGGGCAGGCCGGTCACCTTATGCCCGGTGAACTCGGCAACCGTCGCGGCTGGCAGGCCGGGGTAGGGCCACTTCATCTCTTCGCCTCATTCCTCTGGCGTCGGGAGCGGCAGCGTCACATCCTGCGGCAGCATCGCGTCGTCGACCGCCGTATCAGACACGAGGGTGAGGTGAAATGCGCAGATGGAGTGCGTGTAGGCATCAAGAGCCGGCTTGTGGAGGTAGTTGTGGGCTGACCGTTGACCGCTCGGGCTGTGCTCGTGCTCTGCCCTTGGGCCGCTGCGGGGATTGTCACTGGCCTCGGCTTGGATGAGGCCATGTCTGTGTATGAAGTGACCCACCGGTTGCCGGAGATCTCGACCGTTCGGGATCGTTCCCGAGCCATGGCGATGCTGGACGCCATCCTGAGCCCGGGCTGGGACTTGCGGTTCTACTCCTTCGATTCCCGCTGGTCGCCTACTGAGGAGATGGCCTCAATGCGGGATGGCTGCGGGAACGAGTACTCGATCGTCTTCTCTGCTGCTGGGGCGTATGCCCGCGGTTTCGACCACGAGTCGCCGATGAGCCCCTATCGAGATGATCCCCTGGCGCCGTGGCCTGGCCTGGTTGACACGGTTCCCGGGGTCTTCCGGTCGTGCGTGGAGGAGCCGGCCTTCAGCGAGCCCGATGGGACGCCCCGGGCAACAGTGTGCTTCTGGCGCGAGCAGTCCGATGTCGCATGGCGATCGGGGGCCGTCGAGGTCCCCTCGGAAGACAGGGAGGACGCCGACGGTGCCGAGTGGCTGTTCGACGTCTTGGTGGATGGCCGATCGGAGGCGTACCAGCAGTTCGCCGAGGAGTACTACGAGGTCGCGGTCGACCTCGATGCTGTGCGTCACGTATATGCTCTGCGACCGCTCTCGCAGAGCATCGTCTCGTCGCTGAACCCGGATGTGAGCTTGGACGACCTTGCGGAGGACATCGCCCAGATCGGCTATGCCGTTGTGGACGTGGTTCTGGACTGACCGTTTGGCTGCCCTGAAGCTGATCCGTTTCCGGCCCGGTGCAGGCGTCGCGTCTTGGCTCGCTGTCCTCTCGGCTGCCGGTGCGCTGGAGGCTAGGCTGCGCTCATGTCCGAGTCAGCCGCCGACCCTCGCCTCCAGTCTTTGATCAACCGCATCCAGCCAGGCCCGGTGAGAAAGGTGAAGGTCATCGGGTTCGATGGATCGGATGTCCTCGTGAGCCTTGCCGACACGGAGGAGGGCATCGCCGAGGTTGGACGGATCCCGCAGCATGAGGCGTCGATGCGTCGCTTCGACCACCCTTCGGAGATCTTCAGCGTCGGCCAGGAGATCGAGGCCGAGGAACTCGAACGTTGGCGTGGAGGGCAGCTTCACCTGTCCGCGAGGGCGTGCGAGAGCCCGGAACTGAGGTCGTTTCTCGTCGGCATTCAGCCGGGGCAGGTCCTCTCCGGGACCGTGTCGGCAGTTCACAACTTCGGGGTTTTCGTCCATCTGGACGGCGAGCCCGACGGCTTGTGCACTGGGTTCATCCGCGTGCCCGACTTGTCGTGGTCGTGGATCAATCATGCCTCGGATGCCGTCGAAGTCGGGCAACGGGTCACCGGTGAGGTGATCATGTCCGAGACGCGGCAGGGACAGGTCACCGTGTCGTTGAAGGCTCTGCTGGAAAATCCGCTCATTCGCTTCGCCGACCGGGCCGGACGGGTCGTCCGCGGGCCGGTCACAAAGATCATCCCGTTCGGCGTGTTCGTGCGGCTCGCCGACGGCGTGGAGGGGTTTCTTCACCTGTCGGAGCTGACCGAGGAGCCGGTGGAGAGCCCTGACCAGCTCGTCAGCGAGGGCGAAATGATCACAGTGCGGATTGCCGAAGTCGACCTTCAACGTCACCGGGTCAGCCTCCAGATGGCTATGACTGGCGAGGGCGTCCAGGAGAGCCGATCCGTGTGACCTTGGTGCTTGCCTCCAGGGCCTCGCGCAGGCAGGCGTTGTCGACGGCCAGGCGCTGGATCTGCGCGGCTGCGAACTGGAGGTTCTCGGTCAGCGACCGGTTTGCGCGGCGGAGTTTGGCGTTTCGGGCGGCGAGGACTTCGTAGGGGCTGGGCCGCATCTCGGCCGTGGGGTGGGGTGGGGTGGAGCGGGCGGCGGAGACTTCCTTGGCCAGGTCGGGGAAGTGTCGGCGGAAGGTGGTGTTGCTCAGGTCGAATTTTGCGGCCAGGGTCAGGACGCTGGGGCGGGTGCCGTTGTCGTGGCACTCGTTGATGTACCTGTCCAGGACGCGTCGGACGTGGGCCTCTGCGGGGATGTCGGCGGGGCGGCTCATGCGGACTGCCTGGTGGTGGTGTTCTCCAGCAGGAACGCGGTGATCTCCGTGCGGCGGGCTTCCAGTCGGTGCCGCAGAAGTGGCGGCAGGGTCGGGCGGGTGGCCAGGCGGCGGGTGATGCGGTCGATCTCGCGTTGCCAGGCGGCGGTGTTCTCGGGAGTGAGGGCGACGTTCCGGCAGGCCAGGGGCTTGCAGCCGCCGTGGTCGGGTAGTCCCTCGCTGCGGCGGTGGCGGGCGCGTTCACACAGGGCCTTGGCGTGGTCGTGGACACAGGTGACGTATTGGCCGGGGTAGACAGCCGGGTCGTGCTTGGCCATGAGCCGCCGCAGCCGGTTGTCGTCCAGGACGACGGTGCCCTGGAAACGGGCCCGTTCGCCGAAGGTCTCCAGGCGGCGGGCGGCCTCGTCGGCGGCGGGGCCGGTGAGATGGGTGTGCTCGTGGGCGTCGACCGCGGCCATGAGATGCTCGCCGCGAGCCAGTGCCTGCTCGCTCTCCACCTCGGCGCGGAAGCCCGACTCGCTGGTGCCCGCGTAGCCTTCGAAAACCTAGATGCAGTGGTGCCGATAGGCCAGGGCGCCGGCGATGACGCCGCCCGGACGGCGTGCGATGAACCAGGCCAGGGTGCGCCTGAACTGGCTGTTTTTCAGATGGAAGGGCTTCTGGTTGACCATCGGGATGCCGTCAGCGCGGCCGCGGCGCTGGCAGTAGTCGTTGATCCAGGTGGCGAAGGTGTTGAGGCGTGCGTTGGTGGCACCGCTGGTCAGCACCTGGCTGACCGCGTTGCGCTTGACGCCGGGACTGTGCTCCAGGCGCGAGAAGAGGCCGTCGGCGCCGGGCGGCTGCAACTGCTCCAGGACGGTGATCGCCCGGGCTGCGGGTTCGCCGATGCTCCAGGTGGCCGGGACGCCGGTGGGGTCGTCCTCGGCCTTGAAGGCCAGACTGTGCATCTTCCAGCGGTAGGGCGTCCCGTTCGCGTCGCGCTCGGTCCGCAGGCCGCCGCGTCTCAGGTGCTTGATCTCGCTGTCGCGGGCGCCTGAGAGGAAGGAAAGGACCAGGTAGCAGGAGTCCTGGAGTATGCGGGCGAGCGCGGCGAGGCTGTCGGGCTCGGTGTGGTCGGCCAGGATCGCTCCGATCCACGGCTCGTCGTCGAGCCGGCCGCGGAATCGGTAGGTGGCTGACGATCTGGGGTGTGAGGCCGACGATGGCGGCGGCCTCGTCGATCAGGTGTCGGTCGCGGCCGAGAGAGATCGGGCTGCGGCCCAGCGCCTGCGCGACCCCGGTCGTGCTGGGCTCGCCGCGCCAGCCGGGCAGCGGCTTGCCTGCCGTGATGCGTTCGTCCAGCCAGGCCCGCAGCCGGATCGGCAGGTCGCCGTAGATGTACGGCTCGGCCGGTGCCGGCGGCGGGGTCCGCCAGTGGCGGTCCGCGGCGAGGATGTCGACGGAGAACTCGTCGATGAAGCGCATGGCCCAGACGAACAGCGGCCCCAGCACTTCTTCGGGGATCCGGGCGGTGGCGTTCTCGCCGCGATGGGCCTTGGATTCGCTCCAGCCGTCGACGTGGCGCGGGTCGAAGCGCAGAACGTCCGAGGACAGGACGCTTCGCCAGACCCAGAACTTGCGCGCGGCCGAGCGGGCTCTTTGCCGGGCGTCAGCGGCGGGCAAGGACTTGATCAGGAATCGCTGGAAGTCCTCCATGTCTTGGCCGGTCATCGCGTCGAGGCGTCGGGAGCGGGCTGCTGCCCAGCGCAGGAACCGGATGTACTCGGTGAAGGCGGTGCGGATGGTGGCGACCTCGGGCCGGTCCTCGCCCGCCGGGACGGTCCCCGACAGCATCTCGTAGCAGAGTTCCTTGGCGACCTGCCGGTGCGTGGCTGAGATCAGGGTGAAGTCGAGGATGAACCGGCGCTCGTGCTTCTTGAGCATGGCCGGGCCCAGGACCCAGACGTCGTTGCTGAAGAGCGAGGTGTCCTCCAGCGCCACGCCTGCTCGCAGCTGGCGGGCGTGGAAGACGAAGGGGTCGGTGCCATCCGCACGGACCTGTGAGGGCGAGGGGATGTGCGGCAGGGCGTGCAGGGCGGTGGTCACGGCAGTTCCCATGGGTTCTCGATCAGGTCCAGGAGGGCGTGGCGCGGCTTGTCGGCCTGGGCGTGCTGGAGTTCGGCGGGGGTGAACTTGGCGAGGATGTCCTGGCGGATGGCGACCCAGGCCGGCCCGTAGTGTGGCCACCAGACTTCTTCGGCCAGTTCGCGGCGGCGCTGGGCCAAGGCGTCGAGCAGAGCCAGCAGCCGCGGCAGGTGGTCGCGGGTGACCAAGCAGTTCCCGCAGTGGAAGCAGTCGAGGAAGGTGACCTGGCACGCTTCCCCGGTGAGGGGGTGCTGGTCGTGGTCGACGCAGGCCGTCCAGCCGGTGTCCAGCTTGCCGTCGGCGGCCTGGCGGGCCGTGTCCGGTCCGATTCCGCTCTCCTCCATGGCCGCGGTGTCGACGGGGCCGGGCAGGACCCGCAGGCTCCCACCGGCGGCTTTCGCCGCCCGCTCGTGGGCCTGGCGTGCGGCCTGCTCGGCGTCGACCAGGGCCTCGCCGAGGACTTCCGCGGCCCAGGCGGTGATGACGGGGTCGCCGCTGAGGTAGTTCCTGAACAGGACCGGCATGCTGTTGGACTTGGCGGCCGAGGGCAGGTGGCCGCCCATCCGCTTCGTGCGCCGCACCTCCATGCTGGTCTTGATCCGGTTGAAGCTCACCTGCAGCGGCAGTCCCTGGACCGGAAGCGTCGGAACTGTGCCGTCAGGCCCGGCGGCGGCCGGCTGCGGATCGGCCAGCAGCGGCCGGGGCCGGTTCGCCGCCCAGGCGGTCGGCAGGATCGAAGTACAGCTCAACGAGTCCTGGAACGGGGCGACATGGTCGTCGGGGACACCGAGCCCGGCCGCGTATCCGTTGCGCCAGACCGACCACAGCAGCGGCGAACCGCACCACTGGCGGCTGCGGGCCGTCAGTTCCAGCATGAGCAGGTAGAACCCGCCCGGGCTGTGCAGTTCACGGCCCGGGGCCCCGATCTCCCAGGTCACGGTCTCGAACCAGCGTCGTGTGCCCCGGTGGCGCTTGACGATGACCAGCTCGACCGCCCGATCCTCCAACACGCGGTGCCGGACCGGGAGTTCCTTCATCGTCTCGCCGTTGCGCTCCGACAGGGCCGCGGTGAGCATCATTAGCGGCGGCAGGTCCCGCAGGGTCAAGAACAGGCGCCCTGCCAGTTGCCGGCGTTCGGGACAGAAGGGACTGGGCCGGGCCGCGGGCGGCGTGGGAACCTGCCCGGTGGCAGCCATCCGCTCCAGCACCCGGCCCAGGTCCCGATCGTTCTCGTCCAGAGCCAGTGGGTCGGCCTGGTAGCGGCGAAGGAGGTCCTCCCCGGCCCGGATGCGGTCGCGGATCTTCGCGGCGTCCGCTCGCAGCGCGGCCAGCAGACGGGCCAGTTCCCCGTCGGAATATCCAGTGGTCAGCCGCTTGGCTCCGTTCCCGGGCGGCGACGGTTCACTCTCCACGACCGTGGTGGACGGTTCGGGGTCGCGGGGCGTGGGCAGACGCCGCTGGAGGTGGTCAAGCACTTCGGCGGAGACAAGGTCGCGTAACGCGGGCAGCGCGAACAGTAGCCGGGCCTCGCCCATGTCGCGCAGAGCCGTGGTCGGTGTCGTTGTGGCCCGGTGGTCGTGGAAGGCTTGCAGGTGAGCGGGGGTGAGCTGGTCCGGGCTGGCCGGAGGCTCCGGCAGTGCTCCGAGGAACTTCACCAGGCGGCTCAGGGATCCCCAGCCGGTGGTCGCCGCGGCGAACGTGCGGAGCCCGCCGCCGGGTCCGGTCCGTTCAGCAACCACTGCGGCCAGAGCCCGGTGCCAGCCGGGCAGCGGCAGCTTGGAGACGTCGAAGACCCGGCGGCGATCGTCATCGCCGTGAAAGGCCACCAGCAGTCGTCCGTCGGGTAGTTCCCGTACCGGCGCGGGCGGTTCGTAGTCGTGGTCCGGCAGGGGCGAGGGCCGACCGGGGCCGGTGCTGCCGCGTCCTTGCCGGTTCATCCCGCAGCCCCGATCGCCCCAGCCGGCGGCGCGTTGTCGCCGATCCGCTGCAGTGGGGTCTCCCTGGGGTCCTCCCAGGTGTCGGGGACCAGGGCCATCCGGGTCTCCATCTCCAGTTCCTGCAGGGCGTGCAGATAAATGGCCGTGGTCAGGACTGACCGGTGTCCCAATCGGCGGCGGACCCAGTCCAGCGGATCTCCGAAGATCCGGGTGTAGTGGCCGCGCTGGGCCGGGTTGAGATCGGCCAGTGCCGCGATGTGGCCGCGCTGCAACTGTTCGAGAGTCACCACGGCGAACCCGTGACGTAGCAGGTGGGCGTGACAGGACAGCTCCACCCCGCAGTCGCGGCAGCGCTGGTTGGCGTCGGCGAAGACGCTCTTCCAGGTCGACACCGCCAGCGGCTGCCCGTCCTCGCCGAGCCAGAACATCGCGGGCTCAAGGCCGTCCGTGGTCTCCACGAGCAGCCGCCGCCGTTCCATGGGCTTGAGCTCGCGCAGGTTAACCTTCCGGCGCTCGATACTGCCCACGGTCCGCACCAGGTGGGGTCGTGACGGGTCGTCGACCACCAGCGGTCTGCGCCAGCGTGCATAGCGCCCGGCAGCGCGGGCGTCTTGGACGACCTCGGCCCGGTCCAGCTCCGCATAGGCCGCCAGGTCGCGCACCACGCTGTGCGGGATGTAGACCCAGCGCGCGGAGAAGTACTTCGCGATCGCCCCCGGCAGCCAGAACCGCTGGTAACCGCCCATCCCCACCTGCAGCGGCATCTCTGTCACGGTCAGACTCGCCTGCTCGGACAGCCGCATCCCGGTGCGGGCCATCAGGTCGGTGAACGTCGCGTTGCGGGCCGACCAGCGGCCCTTGAACCGGCCCGAGGGCAAGCCGTCAGGCCCGTAACCGCGCAGGCCCACGTCCCGCCAGAGCCGGTAGGACGCCGGGGGGAGCCACTCGATGCGCTCGCCGCCCTCGTCGTGCGCGTAGGTCGCCGGGACCGTGCCCTCGGCGCGGACGGCCTGAAGCGTGCCCAGCGGCGCCGGCCGACGGGAGCGGTGCGGGATCGGGACCGCTCCGATCTGGTTCTGCCGTACGGCCCACTCGAAGAACTGGTTGACGTGCGAGACCTCCTGGCTCCAGGTCCCGCCCGCCACCCTGGGCCCGGCCGGATCCCGCCGACGCCACTGATGGAACGCCAGATGGTCGCCCTCGGTGGCCTGGCGCCACGACTTCCCGCCCCGCGCGCCGTGCAGGAAGTTCAAGAACCCCGCCAGTGCCCGGGCCCGGTTGGCGTTGCTGTTCCACGGCGCGTCGATCAGATTCACCCGATGGAAGTACGAGTTGAGCACCACGTCGTACTCGTATCGAGGCGACAGCAGGAACGGCAGCCCATCGGGCAGTCCCGCCTCGTCGAGCCATGGTGTCAGGTCTTCAGGCAAGTCACGAAGCCAGGCCAGCACCGTGGCAGGCCGGGCAACGTCGCGGCTGGTGTAGTGCACCGTCCACGCGGATCTCTGCTTCACCGGCGCAACATACGCGGTCAGTAACCAACCGTGCACAAGCCGGCGTGAGGTGAACTTTCACCGGCTTGTCGAAGACGCTTTCGTGCACCATCGCGGGCAGCGCCGTGGTGTCCGGTGCCGCCACCTGGCCCG
>NZ_JBEZLR010000161.1:0-12615 GCF_040652275.1 Streptomyces sp. NPDC048275 | reverse complement strand
GGAGGAGGGAGTGATGGCGGAGCCATCGCGACCGACGACAACGCGGCAGATGTGCGTGCCGGACCCCGCGACGCCGCCCTCCCATTGCCGGTCGGCCTAAGGCCGGAACGTGCCTACACCGCCGGGGAATTCGCCGCTGCCCCACGCGGCGGCCACCGCTCGTGCCATCGCTGATCGGCCTCCAACTGGGCCGCCAGCGAGACCAGTAGGGGTTCGCTGTGGGCGGGGCCGAGCAGCTGCGCGCCGACCGGCAGGCCCTCGCCGACGAATCCCGCGGGCACGTTCACGCCGGGCCATCCGAGGACGTTCCACGGCCAGGCGTAAGGGCAGGCGGCGATCATGGCCCGGTCGGTACCGAGGCCGCCGAGGTCCGTCATCGAGCCGATGCGCGGCGGGGGAGCGGCCGTCGTCGGTGCGAGCAACACGTCGTAGGTGTCGAAGACCGCGCCGATCCGGTGGTGCAGGCTGGCCTCGGCCTTTCGGGCCGCCCGCAGCGGCGCGCCGCCGAGCAGCCGTCCGAGCCGGGCGGCGCCGAGGGTGCGCCGGTCCAGGAGGTGCGGGTGGGGCAGGTCGCGCACCCGTTCGGCGATACCGGCCGTCGCGCGTGGGATGAACGTGAGCCCGATCCGCCCGTACCGCGGCTCCGCCTCCTCCACCACGTGCCCGAGTGCCGCCAGCCGATCCGCGAGCGCGAGGACCTTCACCCGTACGGTGGCGTCCAGTCGGGCGGGCAGCGCGGTGAACGGCGGCTTCAACGACAGGGCGATGCGCAGCCGGCCCGGATCGCGGCCCACCGCGTCGGACACGCGCAGCGCGGGCGGGCGGTGCAGGTCGCCGTGGTGGTTGCCGCTCGCCGCGTCCAGCAGCAGGGCGGCGTCGGCGACCGTGCGGGCGAGGGTTCCGTTGACCGTGATGCCCTGGAACGACTCGGGGCGCGGCCACGTCGAGATCCGGCCGCGCTGCGGCTTGATCCCGATCAGATGGGTCCAGGAGGCCGGGATACGGACCGAGCCCGCGCCGTCCGAGCCCAGCGCCGCCGGGACCAGCCCCGCCGCCACCGCCGCCGCGGAGCCGCCCGACGAGCCGCCCGGGGTGTGGTCGGCGTGCCAGGGGTTGCGGGTGGCGCCGAAGGCGGGCCCCTCGGTGAACGGCCACTGCCCCAGTTCGCAGGTGTTGGTCTTGCCGATGACGATCGCCCCGGCCGCGCGCAGTCGGCGTACCGCCTCCCCGTCCTCTGGCTCCGGCGGGAAGACGCCGCGGCAGCCGAACGCGGTCGGCAGGCCGGCCACGTCCATGTCGTCCTTCACCGCCACCGGCACCCCGAGCAGCGGCCGGCGCACCCCCGCCGCCAGTTCCCTGTCCGCCGCGTCGGCCTCGGCCAGCGCCTCCTCGGCGCGCACCAGGCGGAAGGCGTTCAGGGAGGGCTGGGTCGCCTCGATGCGGGCCAGCGCCCGCTCGACCAGCTCGCGAGAGGTCACCTCGCCGTCGGTGAGGGCGCGAGCACATTCCGCCAGACCTGCGGCACGGTCGTGAGCCATGGGGGACACCTCCGGAGCACGTCGTCTACCGCACGGTAACCGCCGGACACGCACTCCCGCACGCGATGGGGAAGTTCCCTCGCGGAAGGGGTTGTTCCGCCGCGGGGCGCTCGCGAAGCTCCCCCGGCGCGGTCGGGCCCGCGGGGCTTCTGCAAGGATGCGACCCGTCATGGTGCAGATACCGAAACAGCCCATCCCGGCGTCGCCCGCACAACGACCCGTGCCGACGAGCGCCGATGTGGCCCGCCTGGCAGGAGTCTCCCGGGCCACCGTCTCGTACGTTCTGAACAACACCAGCGCCGTCCGAATCAGCGAGCCCACCCGTCGCCGCGTGCACGAGGCGGCCAAGGAACTCGGCTATGTCCCGCACGCCGCGGCCCGCAGTCTGCGCGCCGGGCACAGCCGGATGGTCCTGATGCCCGCCCCGACCGTGCCCGTGGGGCCGCTCTACAGCCAGTTCTTCAACGAACTGCAATGGGCGTTGGGCCGTTTGGACTACACCGTCGTGCAGTACGGCAGTGTGGGGCTGCACGGCGACGAGGCCGCCCGTGCCTGGGCGGAGCTCAGGCCGGTCGCCGTGCTGGTGCCCGGCAGCGGCGTCGGCCCGCAGGGGGTGGCCGTCCTCAAGCGCTCCGGCGCCCGGGCCGTGGTCACCCTGGGCCCCGAGCGCGTGGAGGGCGCGCACACCCTGCTCATGGACCACAGCAAGGTCGGCCACAGCGCGGGCGCCCACCTGGTGGCCCGTGGCCGGCGCCGCATCGGCGTCGTGGTGCCCGAGGAACCCGGACTGGAGCTCTTCTCCCAGCCCCGCCTCGAAGGCGTACGCCGCTCCCTGCACGACACCGACGCCACGGTGACCGAACTGCCGCTCGCGTACGAGGAGGCGGCCGCCGCCCGGCTTGCGGCGCGCTGGCGCACGCTCGGTCTGGACGCCGTGTTCGCGTTCAACGACGAATACGCGATGCTGCTGATGCGGGCCCTGCAGGACGAGGGCATCGGCGTCCCGGACGAGACGGCCGTCATCGGCGCCGACGACCTGATGCTCGGCAGGCTGCTGCGGCCCCGCCTCAGCACCGTCCACATCGAGCTGCCGTCCGGGCGCGACCTCGCGGAGCTGGTCGACCGCGCGGTGCGCGAACCCGGTGCCGCGCCCGAGAACCACGAAGTACTGGGCGCGCGGGTCGTGCACCGCGACTCGAGCTGAGAGAGGCTGTACCCGGTCCCCCGCCGGGACCTGTAGCGGGTCCCCGGCCGGATCGGAGACGGGAGGCGTGTCATGCGGACCACGGTCGGCATCATCGGTGGCGGCCCCGCGGGGCTCCTGCTGGCCCGGCTGCTGCACGGCGCGGGCATCGACTGTGTCGTCCTGGAGAGCCGACCGCGGGCTTATGTCGAGCGGCGGCAGCGCGCCGGAATGTTGGAGCAGGGCACGGTCGACGCACTGCGCGCATGCGGCGCCGCCGACCGCCTCGACGCCGAGGGGCTGATCCACCGCGGCATCGAGCTGCGCTTCGACCGTGAGCGTCACCGCATCGACTTCCCCGCGCTCACCGGTGGGCGCACCGTCACGATCTACGCCCAGACGGAGATCGTGAAGGATCTCATCGCGCTCCAACTCGCCGCCGGTCCACCCCTGTTGTTCGAGTCCGAGGCTCTCGCCGTCGAGAAGCCGGAGAGCGAGGCGCCCGTCGTGCGCTTTGTGCACGAGGACTGCGAGCAGACCTTGAGCTGTGACTACGTGGTGGGCTGCGACGGCTCGCACGGCATCTCCCGCGATGCGTTCCCGGCCGCGGCGAGCCGCACCTACGCGCACGACTACCCCTATTCCTGGCTCGGGATCCTCGCCGATGTGCCGCCCTCCTGTGAGGAGTTGATCTATGCGCGCGGCCCCGCTGGATTCGCCCTGCACAGCATGCGCTCGCCGTCGGTGTCGCGCCTGTATCTCCAGGTCCCGAACGGTACCGACGCCGACGACTGGCCCGACGAGCGAATCTGGGACGAACTTGCCGCGCGCTTCGCGATCGACGGCGACTGGCGGCTGGAACGCGGCCCCATCACCTCCAAGTCGGTTACCCCGATGCGGAGTTACGTCCACGAGCCGATGCGTCACGGCCGGCTGTTCCTGGCCGGGGACGCCGCCCACATCGTGCCGCCGACCGGCGCCAAGGGCCTCAACCTCGCGGTGTCCGACGTACGGGTCCTGGCCCGCGGCCTCGCCGAGCGGCGGCGCACCGGATCGACCCAACTGCTCGACCGGTACTCGGAGGTGTGTCTCGAGCGGGTGTGGCAGGCCACTCGCTTCTCGTACGAGATGACTACGATGTTGCACGCTCAACCAGATGGAGACGCGTTCGACCACTGGATGCAGCTCGCCCGGCTGCGCCGGATTGCCGCATCCCGCACGGCGGCCGCCGAACTGGCCGCGAACTACACGGGACTGCCCCTCGCGCTGTGAGTCCCGCCGGTGATCAGTGTGATCAGCGAACGATCGGAGAGCCGTCATGCCGCTGCTCGACCCCAAGACCTGGCAGTCCCGCACCCTGGCGGGCGGTGCCTACGCCGTCACCGAGCCCGCCACCGGCGAGACGCTGGCCACGGTCACACTCGCCGCCGCCGCGGACGTCGCGCCGGCCGCGCGGGACGCCGCCGGCGCCCAGGCCGCCTGGGCCAAGGCGCCGCACTTCGTCCGCGCCGCCGTCCTGCGCAAGGCCGGTGATCTGTTTGCCGAACACGCTGACGAACTGCGCGAGTGGATCGTCCGCGAGTCCGGCTCCATCCCGGGCAAGGCCGACTTCGAACTGCACGTCGCCGCCCAGGAGTGCTACGAGGCAGCCGCCCTCGCCTCGCGCCCGGCGGGCCAGATCCTGCCGTCGGAGGCCCCGCGTCTGTCGTACACGCGACGCGTCCCGGTCGGCGTCGTGGGCGTGATCGCCCCCTTCAACGCCCCGCTGATTCTCTCGATCCGCTCGGTGGCCCCGGCACTCGCGGTCGGCAACGGTGTCGTGCTGAAGCCGGACCCGCGCACCGCGGTCTGCGGCGGCCTCGCGCTCGCCGCCGTCTTCGCCGCGGCGGGACTTCCGGAAGGCCTGCTGCAGGTACTGCCCGGTGGCCCCGAGGCCGGCCAGACCCTGGTCGCCGACCCGCGGGTACCGGTGATCTCCTTCACCGGCTCGACCGCCGCCGGGCGTGCGGTGGGAGAGGCCGCCGGCCGTCATCTCAAGCGCGCACACCTGGAGTTGGGCGGCAACTCGGCGCTCGTCGTGCTGGAAGACGCCGACATCGAGGCGGTCATCTCCACCGCCGCATGGGGCTCTTTCTTCCACCAGGGCCAGATCTGCATGACCACGGGCCGCCACCTCGTCCACGCCTCGCTCTACGAGGAGTACGTCGAGCGGCTCGCAGCCAAGGCCGACTCGCTCGCCGTCGGTGATCCGCACCGTGAGCAGGTGCACCTCGGGCCCATCATCGACACCGCCCAACTCACCAAGATCCAGGGGCTGGTGGACTCCAGCACGGCAGCCGGCGCCAAGCTGGCGGCGGGCGGTACACACGAGAAGCTGTTCTACCGGCCGACCGTGCTCGCGGGCGTCGACGACTCGACCCCCGCGTACACCGAGGAGGTCTTCGGACCGGTCGCGCCGGTACGTTCCTTCGCGGACGTCGACGAGGCCGCCGCCCTCGCCTCGACGGGACCGTACGGCCTCTCGCTGGGCATCGTCACCCGGGACACCGCGCGCGGCCTGGACCTGGCCGAGCGCATCCCGACCGGGATCGCCCACATCAACGACCAGACCGTCAACGACGAGGCCGTCGCTCCCTTCGGCGGCATCGCCGCCTCCGGCACCGGCGCCCGCTTCGGCGGTGAGGCCAACCTGGAGGCCTTCACCGACGTGCGCTGGACGACGGTGCGGGGCGACGTGGCGCCGTACCCGTTCTGACCTGCGAACGGGGTCTTACTTGCCCTGCTCGGCCTGCTGGTCGGCGATGGACCTGCGGACCTCGTCCATGTCCAGCTTCCGGGCCTGTCCGATGACGTCCTCCAGGGCGGCCTCGGGCAGGGCCCCGGGCTGGGAGAAGATCGCGACCTGATCGCGGACGATCATCAGGGTCGGGATCGACTGGATCTCGAAGGCCGCGGCCAGCTCGGGCTGCGCCTCCGTGTCGACCTTGGCGAAGACCAGGTCGGGGTTGGCCTCGGCCGCCTTCTCGTAGACCGGGGCGAACTGACGGCACGGCCCGCACCAGGACGCCCAGAAGTCGATCAGGACGAACTCGTTGTCCGTGACCGTCTGGTCGAAGTTCTCCTTGGTGAGCTCCACGGTGCTGCTCATACGTTTTTTCCTTCTTCCTCGCGTCCGGATCGGGCCGGTTTGCACAACGCCGCCGCCCGGTGGCGTATTCCGCGCGCGTACCCCGTGTGGCCTCGGCGCACACCACCAACCAGACTGACCCCATGACGGAAACGGAATCCATTGCGTACGACGTCGTGGTGCTCGGTGCCGGGCCCGTGGGGGAGAACGTCGCCGACCGCGCCCGCGCGGCCGGCCTCTCCACCGCGGTCGTGGAGAGCGAACTGATCGGCGGCGAATGCTCCTACTGGGCCTGCATGCCCAGCAAGGCCCTGCTGCGCCCGGTCCTCGCCCGCGCCGACGCCCGCCGCCTGCCCGGCCTCAGCCAGGCAGTGCAGGGCCCCCTCGACGTCCCCGCGGTCCTCGCCCGCCGCGACTACTTCACCTCCCACTGGAAGGACGACGGACAGGCCGACTGGCTCCGCGGTATCGGAGCCGACCTCTATCGCGGACACGGGCGTCTCGCCGGTCCACGCCAGGTGGTCGTCGACGGGCCGGGTGGCGAGCGGCATGTGCTCACCGTCCGGCACGCGGTCGTCGTCTGCACCGGCAGCCGTGCCCTCCTGCCCGACCTGCCGGGACTCGCCCAGGTGAAGCCCTGGACCAGCCGAGAGGCCACCAGCGCGCACGAGGTGCCGGACCGGCTCATCGTGGTCGGCGGCGGTGTGGTCGCCGCCGAGATGGCCACGGCCTGGCAGGCGTTCGGCTCCCAGGTCACCGTTCTCGTCCGCGGCAAGGGGCTGCTGCCCCGTATGGAGCCCTTCGCCGGGGAGCTGGTCGCCGAGGCCCTGACGGAGGCGGGCGCGGACGTGCGCACCGGTACCTCGGTGACCGCGGTGACACGCGAGGGCTCGACCGTGGTGGCCCTGACGGACACCGGTGACCGCATCGAGGCCGACGAGATCCTCTTCGCCACCGGCCGCGCGCCCCGCACCGACGACCTCGGCCTCGACACGGTCGGCCTGGAACCGGGCTCGTGGCTCGACGTCGACGACAGCCTGCGGGTGACCGGCAGCGAGTGGCTGTACGCGGTCGGCGACGTCAATCACCGCGCGCTCCTCACCCACCAGGGCAAGTACCAGGCCCGGATCGCGGGCGCCGCCATCGCCGCCCGCGCGGCAGGGGTGCCCCTCCTGGCGACGGACCCCTGGGGCGCGCACGCGGCGACCGCCGACCACGCGGCCGTCCCCCAGGTCGTCTTCACCGACCCGGAGGCCGCGGCCGCGGGCCTCTCCCTCGCCGAGGCCGAGCGCGCGGGCCTGCGGGTACGCGCCGTCGACGTCGACATGGCCTCCGCGGCGGGCGCCGGCCTGTACGCCGACGGCTACCGCGGCAAGGCCCGCATGATCGTCGACCTTGACCGCGAGGTCCTCCTCGGCGTCACCTTCGTCGGCCCCGGCGTGGGCGAAATGATCCACTCGGCGACGGTCGCGGTCGTCGGAGAGGTACCGATCAGCCGCCTGTGGCACGCGGTCCCGTCCTATCCGACGGTGAGCGAGGTGTGGCTGCGGCTGCTGGAGGCGTACCGGGACGCGTAGCCGCACGCGGCGGCGCCGTACTTCACCGCCGGTGAAGTCCGGCGCCCCCGGATTTCTCAGTCGGGCAGGGCGAAGCCGAGAGCCTCGGCGGCCTCCGCCGGCGTCGGCTGCGCCCAGCGCTCCGCCATCGCCTGGTTCGAGGACAGCGAGCGCGGCTCCGCGCGGTCCAGATAGAGCACACCGTCCAGGTGGTCCGTCTCGTGCTGGACGATGCGCGCGGGCCACCCCGTGAACACCTCGTCGATCATGTGGCCCCGCTCGTCCAGAGCCTGCAGCCGCACCTCGGCGTGCCGGGCCACCACAGCCTGCCAGCCCGGCACGCTCAGGCAGCCCTCGAAGAACGCTGCCCGACCCGCTCCGACCCCGTCGTACGACGGATTCACCAGCACCCGGAACGGCTGCGGCACCCGCTCGCGCACCACCCGCACCTCCTCGGACACCGGCGCCGGGTCCTCGATGACCGCGAGGCGCAGCGGCACGCCGACCTGCGGCGCCGCGAGGCCGACGCCCGGCGCCGCGTGCATGGTCGCGCGCAGAGCGGCGACGAAACGGGCCAGCAGCCCCGGGTCCAGCTGGCCGTCGAACGGCTCGGCGGGGCGGCGCAGCACCGGGTCCCCAGCGGCGACGATGGGCAACGGGCCTTCATGGGCGAGGAGTTCCTCGACCAGGTCACTCAGGGGGCGGGAGGCGCTGAGGTCACGTTCGGATGCCATCGCGCCAGGATGCCAAGAGGGATCGCGCCGAGCGAGGCGGCGCCAGGCGCGTCCCGCACCTCTCGTCATGTGACGCACGCCACGTCGACGCCCGGGAACTCGCCGCCTCCACGGCCCGACTACTGGATCGCCCACAGCCGAGGAAGCCCAACCCCCGGCCCGCGTCCGTCCCCAGCCCCACCGGAGAAGCCCGCCGATGCCCATCGCTCCCACGACCACGACGGACCAGTCCCCGCAGTCCGCCGACCCGGCACCGCCCCGAGGAGTCTGGTCCGCTCTGCGCCCGCTGGTGCTGCGTCTGCACTTCTACGCCGGGGTGTTCGTCGCCCCGTTCCTACTGGTCGCCGCCACGACCGGTTTCCTGTACGCCGCCTCGTTCCAGGCCGAGAAGATCGTGTACGCGCACGAGCTGACCGTCCCCGTGGGCGACGAGAAGCTGCCGCTGTCCCAGCAGGTGGCCGCTGCCCGCAAGGCCCACCCGGAGGGCACCATCTCGTCCGTACGCCCTTCCCCGGAGTCGGACGCGACGACGCGCGTGATGCTCTCCGGCGTCCAGGGCGTCGACGACACCCACACCCTTGCGGTGTTCGTCGACCCGTACACCGCGAAGGTGCGTGGAGCGCTGGAGCAGTACGGGTCCACCGGCGCGCTGCCGCTGCGCACCTGGATCGACGAGTTCCACCGCGACCTGCACCTCGGTGAGAACGGCCGCCTCTACAGCGAATTCGCCGCGAGCTGGCTGTGGGTGATAGCGAGCGGCGGGCTCGTGCTGTGGTTCGGCCGTCGGCGCGCCCAGCGCAAGGTACGGGGTACCTCCGGTCGACGCCGCACCCTGGGACTGCACGGCACGGTCGGCGTCTGGGCGGCCGCGGGGTTCATCTTCCTCTCGGCGACCGGTCTGACCTGGTCGGCGTATGCCGGGGCGAACATCGACGTCCTCAAGACCTCGCTCGACCAGGCCACCCCCTCGGTGTCGGCGGCGGTGAGCGGCGAGCACGCGGAGCACGGCGGCGCAAAGACCGATGAGGCGGGCGAGGCCACGACGCAGAACCTCGACGACATCCTCGCGGCCGCCCGCGCCAAGGGCCTCGGTGACCCCGTCGAGATAGTCCCGCCCGCCGACGCCTCCTCCGCCTACGTCGTGAGGCAGGTCCAGCGCAGCTGGCCCGAGAAGCAGGACGCGGTGGCTGTGGACCCGGCGAGCGGCGAGGTCACCGACGAAGTCCGCTTCGCCGACTACCCCCTGCTCGCCAAGCTGACCCGCTGGGGCATCGACGCCCACACCGGTGTCCTGTTCGGCCTGGTCAACCAGATCGCCCTGATGGCCCTCGCCCTCTCCCTGATCCTGCTGATCGTGCTGGGCTACCGCATGTGGTGGCAGCGCGGCCGCGGCTCCGCGTTCGGCCGCCCCATCCCGCGCGGCGCCTGGGCGCAGGTCCCGCCGCAGGTCCTCGTCCCGCTCATGGCGGCCGTCGCCGTCCTCGGCTACTTCGTTCCGCTGCTCGGCATCCCGCTCGCGGTGTTCATCGCCGTGGACGTCGTCCTCGGCGAGATCGCGCACCGGCGCGGCAAGCGCGCCCAAGACGGCCAGGCGGTGTGAGCGGAGAAGCGTCGGCCAAGGCCCTGTGATTGCGCGGGGCCGTAGCGACTCAGTGGCGATATGCCTCGGGTCGTCTCGCCGGACTCACCTCAGGGGCATGGGAAGAGGCCGGGTGCCGTGGCCCGGGCCGGTCACTTCGGTGACCGGCCCGCGCGCTTCGGCACTCGGCCTCATGGTCCCGCGCCCTCGGGGCGCGATCACACCTGCTCGAACTCACCCGCGAGTGCCGAGGCGATCCGCAGGTGCGACTCGGCCTCGTCGCTGCGCCCCTGGCGCTGGAGCGTGCGCCCCAGCATCAGCCGGGCGTAGTGCTCCACCGGGTCGCGCTCCACCAGCACACGCAACTCGGCCTCGGCACGGCGCAGTTGCGCCGAGTGGTAGTACGCGCGCGCCAGCAGCAGCCGCGGTCCGACCTGCTCCGGCACCTCGTCCACCAGCCCGCCCAGAACCCGCGCCGCGCCGGCGTAGTCCTTGGCGTCGAAGAACAACTGCGCCCGCTCCCAGCGCTCCGCGGCCGTTCCCTGGTCGTAGTACTTCGTGTCCACTGCGGACCTCCTTCGACGCGTGGAACAGCCCCAGTTGGTTGAATATTCCACGAAGGCGCCTCTGTGGCCGGCCCCCGCGGTGGTGGGCCCTACACCTCGGCCAACTCCGCGTCGGCCCGCTCCGTGACCAGGGTCAGCACGCGGCCGGCGACCGCCAGGTCCTCGGCCGGAACGCCCGCGTACAGCCGCGCCGCGATCTCGTTCCCGGCCGTGCGGATCTCCTCGAACAGCTCCCGCCCGCGCTCGGTGAGCGATACCTGCTCGGCGCCCGTCTCCTCCAGCAGCTTGAGGGCCGTCATCCCGGCGACGGTCTCCCGAGCCGCCGCCTCCTCGATCTTCAGTGCCCCGGTCAGCCGGCCCACGAGCCAGGAGCGCTCGACGGTCCCGCCGTTGTCCGAGACAGCCCGCAGGGCCACCGACTGGTTGAAGTTGCATCCGGCGCGAGCCAGCGCCACCTCCAGCAGGGCGCGGCTCGCATAGTGGGCCAGGCCGATGACCTGGCCGTTGACGGGAGGAGTGGTGGTGGTCATGTCTGCTCCTTGTCGAGGTGTGGATCGAGCTCGGAACGCGCGTCGAGCCCGGCATGCGGATCGAATGCGGCGGGTGGATCGAGTGATACGTCGAGCAGGGTCGCCAGCTCGCGACTGAACGCCGTCGTGCGCTCGCCGTCGAGCCCGCCGAGCGGCTCGAGGAGTTGGTCCAGCAGGCTCTGGACCACCCTGATCGCGCGGCGTGCGACCTCGCGCCCTTCCGCGGTGAGCGACAGCTGGATGGCTCGGGGGTCGGCCGGGTCCCGCGTCCGATCGACGACGCCGGCCGTCTCCAGCGCGCGGGCCAGCTTCGAGACATAGAGCGCTTCGAGCCCGGTGTGGTCGGCGAGCTGACGCTGGCTGGGCCGCCGCCCTGCCCTGTGCATGCCGTACAACGACGCCACCAGCGAGTACTGGGCGTGGGTCAGGCCCAGCGGCGCGACCGCTCGATCGACGGCCACCCGCCACTTCATGGACAGGCGCCAGACGAGGAAACCGGGGGTCGCGTTCTCGGGTACCGAGCTCATGGAAAAACCATACATGGCTACTATCTCCATGGCTGCTATTTCTGCCGAACTCCTCCATGAGAGGCGAGCTCGTGCCATGAGAGGCGAGCTCCTGCCATGAGAGCGGCGATGACATGACGGACGGTCCACCACGGGACTAGGTTGTGGGCCATGAGCAATCTTGATCGCGAGGCAGTTCCCGCCCTGTGCGGTGGCCGCGGTTTCGTGGTGGCCGAGCCGGTGCGTGAACTCCTCAGTCCCCGACGGGTCAAGCTCGGCGAGTCCACCGAAGTCCGCCGCCTGCTGCCCAACCTGGGCCGCCGCATGATCGGTGCGTGGTGCTTCGTCGATCATTACGGGCCCGATGACATCGCCGACGAGCCCGGCATGCAGGTCCCGCCGCATCCGCACATGGGGCTGCAGACCGTCAGTTGGCTGCACGAGGGCGAAGTGCTGCACCGTGATTCCACGGGCAGCCTGCAGACGATCCGCCCGCGTGAACTGGGCCTCATGACCTCGGGCCGGGCCATCAGCCACTCCGAGGAGAGTCCCAAGTCGCACGCCCGCTTTCTGCATGGCGCGCAGCTCTGGGTCGCCCTCCCGGACGGCCACCGCCACACCGACCCACACTTCGAACACCACGCGCAACTGCCCGTCGTGACGGCTCCTGGCCTCAAGGCCACGCTGATGCTCGGCAGCCTCGACGGCGCGACCTCGCCCGGTACGACCTACACCCCCATCGTCGGCGCCGATCTGACCCTCGCCGGCGGCACCGACGTAAGACTCCCGCTGGAGCCCGACTTCGAGTACGCCGTGCTGGCCATGTCGGGCGAGGCGTACGTGGACGGCGTGTCGGTGCTCCCGGGCTCGATGCTCTACCTCGGCTGCGGTCGCGGCGAACTGCCCCTGCGCGCCGAGTCGGACGCGTCCCTCATGCTCTTGGGTGGCGAGCCGTTCGAGGAGGAGCTGGTCATGTGGTGGAACTTCATCGGCCGTTCGCAGCAGGAAATCGAAGAGGGCCGGAAGGACTGGATGGAGGGCTCTCGTTTCGGGGAAGTGCACGGCTACGACGGTGCCCGGCTGTCCGCTCCCGAACTCCCGCCGGTACCGATGAAACCGCGGGGTCGGGTACGTTGACCTGTGGTTATGTTTCTGGGGCGGGTATCCGCGAGGCGTGGTTGGCGTCCCCCTGGGCAGGAACGGCCTAGGGCCTGTCCGGCGGATCAGGTTGCAGGGAAGCACCGGCACCTCGTAGGTGCCGGTGAGCGGGGCTTGGTGCGTGCAGCTGCAAGGCGG
>NZ_JBEZLR010000160.1:0-12709 GCF_040652275.1 Streptomyces sp. NPDC048275 | reverse complement strand
CCTCCGCCTTGCAGCTGGACGCACCAGACCCCGCTCACCTGGGCTATCAGGCGCCGTTGCTTCCCTGCGACCTGATCCGC
Organism: Streptomyces sp. NPDC048275; assembly: GCF_040652275.1. Lineage (NCBI taxonomy): Bacteria > Bacillati > Actinomycetota > Actinomycetes > Kitasatosporales > Streptomycetaceae > Streptomyces > Streptomyces sp. NPDC048275. Next base: position 12,629 of record NZ_JBEZLR010000160.1, on the reverse strand, counting down.
CGGACAGGCCCTAGGTGAGGTGGCGGATCCAGCGCTGGATGGCGGCATTGATGCTGTCGGGCAGGGCGCTGAGCTGGTCGATGGCTTCCCGGTCTTCGGCCTCGGGCGGGACGCCGGCCGTGGTCAGGGCGGCATGAAGGTCCAGCCGCCTCCGGTCGCGCGGGCCGATCACGATGTCCATGCGCTGGGTGGGATTCGGCGGCGGCAGCAGGTAGTCGTCCCGGGCGGGCTGCGGGGCCGGGTCCCACCAGGAGGAGCCGGGCGGGTCGCAGGCGTAGGGGTCGGCAAAGGTCTGTGGCGTACCGGACTCGAAGGCTGTGGCACTCACAAGGATTTCCTTACGTGAGGGGTACCGGTTGTGCATGTCAGGAGTCGGTCCGTGCACAGGCTGGTTGCAGCGGGGGCCGTAAGTCATGCGGACGGCGCCATTGCCAGTTCATCCGCCCATCGCATCAGCCCTCAGGCCGGCCGGCGCCGCCGGCCGCAGCGCGCGCGGCCCCGGCCTGTCCGGCAGACACCGCCAGGGCCGGAGGGCGGGCCGGGCCGGCACAGGGCCGGGTGGGTCTTCGTACGCGGTCCGATCCGCGATCGCCCGAGAGCGTGATCCCCGGCGCCCGCCTTTTCCTCACGCCCTCGGGCACTCACTCGCCGGCCGGGGCGCTCAGCTGAACGGGTCGAGCGTGATGTACGCCGTCTGCGGGTTGCCGTCGTTGACCAGCGACTCGTGGTTGCCGACGTCGTCGAAGGCGAAGGCGTACGCCTTGCCGTCGGCCATCTGGGCGTGGATCTTCCGGGCGTAGTGGTTGGTCACCGTGTCCTGGTAGAAGCCCGCGGAACCCGTGTCGGGCTGGCTGGAGTTGGTCAGGAGCGTGGAGCGGTTGTAGCCCGCGCACAGGGTGCGGGAGATCGGGCCGCGCACCAGGTCGTTCGGCGCGTCCAGGAGCTTGTGGCAGCCGAAGATGCTGTCGGCGTCGGGCTTTTGGAAGGTGGTGACGACGGCGCCGGAGCTGTTGGTGAAGTTCATGACGTTGCCCAAGACCCTGCCGTAGTACTTGGTGGCCGGCTGGTCCGCGAACGGTGTCACCGTCAGCGTGGAGGTGGCGTACTTGGTCCACACCCGGTTGACGTAGTCGTCCATGACGGTGCCCGGCAGGGCGCCGGACTCGATGCCGTGGCCGGGTGCGAGGGCACGCAGCACGGTGCCGTCGGACCGGGTCCGGATGAGGTTGGCCCAGCCGCCGGGCTGGGCCCGCAGGGCGTTGAAGAAGCCGGCGTAGCCGCCGGTCTTCAGGTGGCCGGTGTTCTTGACGGTGCCGGAGGTGTTCTTGACGCCGACGGCGTAGGGGGCCGAGAACATGTCGACCTGTGTGCTGTTGATCCACAGTCCGGCGTCGTTGAGGGTGTACTCGGTCCAGTTGAAGAGGATGTCCGCGTTCGGGTCGGTCGGGTTTTGCACCGCGGGCTGCACGAGACCGCCGGTGGTCAGCTTGAAGACGAGCTTTCGGCCGTAGGAGAAGTAGACCCGGCCGGAGAACTTCGGCATCCGCAGCGTCATGGTCTGGCCGCCCGCCGGTCCGGCGATCGACGCGTCGGGCGCGTCGGTCGGCGGGTTGCCGCCGGCGGGCCAGGCGTGGAACGTGCCGCTCGCGTCGGCCCAGCCCTGCTGGCCGGTCGAGAGCAGGGTCCCGATGTTGTAGACGTAGACCTGGTCGCTGCGCCCTGAGTTGTTCTTGAACTCGAGCGGGATGGTCGTGGGCACCGCGGCTTCGGCGTGGGATGCGGGGCCCGCGGCCGTGAGTCCCGCGGCGACGGCCGCCGCGGCGACCAGGGCCACCAGCACCTTCCGTAAGGCAAGCACGCTCGTCCTCCTGCCAGGTGGGCTTCTCCCACCGGAGTTGAATTGCGCCGGACGGACGGTCGGGGGCCGCGCCCCGCCACAGGGGAGGTCACGGGGAGCGGGCCCTTCCGATCGTGTGAGAGCGCTCTCAGCGTGCTCCGATGAACGGAACACGTCAAGGTCTGGACCAACGTGGGCCGTCGTCGGCCGATCTTCGCGGCAGCCGAACATCAAGGCGGCACGCGAGCGCATCGACGGTCGCGTCCGCCGTGCGTTGCTCGGGCGTGATGGCCGCCCAGCCCGGCTCGCCCAGTCGGCAGGAGCGAGCGTCGGCGAAGGTAACGAGCGGGAACATCGCAGGGCAGGCCGTGGCGGCGTCGCGCAGCCTGCACACCGGGGCAGTACCGCTTCGGCCCGGCGGCGAACGACTCCGCCACGTTGGCCAGGGACATCCCCTCGCCGGTGGTCCTGCGTGGCCACCGCCACCGGGCGTGTGCCGGTCGCGATGAACAACCGCAGCGGGGGGCTCCGTGTCCCGTGGCGGTCGGTACGCGGAACAGCTGGTCATCCACCGAGCGCTGAAGCGGCACGGCCAGCCCGGCCTCCACCGGTCCTCGAAAGAATCCGATGGAGTTGTGGCACCGCACACCTACCGCCCGGACCACCAGGCCGGGCGCAGTTCGGGTGGTGACGGGAACCCACGCAACATACGTTGAATGGAAAGCGGGCGGGGCCGCGCGGTGTGCGCTGCGCGTCCGCCGGTCTTCGTCCCTGCAACCCATCGCGGGGAAGGTGCTCCCATGAAGGTCCAAGGGTCTGTCGCTTTTGTCACCGGAGCAAACCGCGGGCTCGGTGAGCAATTCGTACGGGCGCTCTTCGACGCTGGAGCAGCCAAGGTCTACGCGGGATCCCGCGACCCCAAAAGGGTCACCGTGCCCGGGGCGATCCCGGTCGCAGTCGACATCACCGACCACGAATCCGTGCACGCGGCAGCCGATCAGGCCCAGGACGTGACACTCCTGATCAACAACGCCGGTTTGTCGACCCGGGCCGACGTGCTCACGGCGGACTTGGATTCATTCCGGTTGGAGTTCGAGACGCACGTTCTCGGCACCCTCGCCATGAGCAGGGCCTTCGCCCCCGTTCTGAGGCGCAACGGCGGCGGCGCGGTGGTCAATGTCCTGTCCGTGCTGTCCTGGATATCGATCACGGCCAGCGCCGGATACGCCGCGGCCAAGGCTGCTGAATGGTCGGTGACCAACGCCTTGAGGGTGGCCCTCGCAGAACAGGGCACACAAGTCACAGCCCTGCACGTCAGTTACCTCTCGACGGAACTGGCCGCGAAGGTGACCGCGCCGAAGTCCGATCCCGCCGCGGTGGCCCGCGCGACTCTCGACGGTGTCGAGGCCGGACTGCACGAGGTCCTCGCCGACGACTTCAGCAAGCAGGTCCAGGCAGCCCTGGCCGTCGGCCCCAAGGCGCTGTATCCGCAACTGGCCGGCCGGCCGGCGCTGATCTGAACTTCGCCGTCCTGCGGCTCCTCGTCCATCACCCCGGCCGGCACGCGCAAAACCGGACTCCTCTTTGCCTCCCGGATCTCCAGCGGTGGGCCCGTAACCGGCCCCGCGGCACCACCGCCCCCTCCTGACCGGGCCCGCAGCAGCACGCGAAGCGCCGCGCCGCAGCACGGTCTCTTGAGCGAGTGGCACAAAGGCGCCGCCGGTCACCTCGCAGTTCTTGACCGAGCCGCCTCGGCGTCGGCCAAGCCCCCACGACAGCACCGCCCGCCCGCCCCCGGCGACGACGCGCCTCGAGGAGTTCGCCCGTTCGGCCGCGGCCGAATGGCACGCCTCGCCGGACCACGGTGGTGTTGATGCGGATGCGTGCCGGCGTCCAGCGCATGGGTGGCATCGGGCTTTCATCCATGAAGCGGAGGGACGGAGCATGCACATACCCGGATCCATAGCGGGCCGCCGGCGTTACGCCCCGGCCATCGCCTTCGCGCTGGCCTGCTCCACCACATTCACCGGGCCGGACCTCGCCGCGGACGGCGGGACGCCGACTCCCTCGGTGCCCGCCTTGAAGCTGGACTGGAAACCCTGCGTCCAGGGCAGTCCGTTCGACTGCGCGACCGCAAAGGTGCCGCTGGACTACCGCAACCCCGGCCGCCGCACCATCGAACTGTCAGTCGTCAAGCGGAAGGCAACCGGCCCCGGACGACGCATCGGCACCCTGTTCTTCAACCCCGGCGGACCCGGCGGGCCCGGAACGGTGCAGATGCCGCAGAACTACGAGTTCTTCCCGCGCAAGGTGCGGGAGCGGTTCGACATCGTCAGCTGGGACCCACGCGGAGTCGGCAACAGCACCGCGGTGAACTGCTTCGCGCGTCCCCAGGAAGCCGACGCGTGGATGGCGGGCAAACCGGCCGGCCTCCCGGTGGGCGAACAGCAGCAAACGGCCTGGATCGCCGCGTACAAGGATCTGGCCCGGCGCTGTCAGCAGCGTGACCCCGAGCTCCTGCGCCATGTGTCGACCGCCGACACCGCTCGCGACCTCGACCGGCTCCGCCAGGCGGTGGGCGACCCGCAACTCACCTACCTCGGGATCTCCTACGGCACGTTCCTCGGCGCCACCTACGCCAATCTCTTCCCCGGCAAGGTCCGCGCCATGACCCTCGACAGCAACATCGATCCGCAGGCGTGGACGAACCACGCGTCCGACGACGACCCCCGGCTCCCGGTGTTCCTGCGCATGGGCTCGGATCTCGGCGCGGCCGCGATCCTGGACCGGTTCCTCGCCCTGTGCGGGTCCGCCGCCACCGGCCGCTGCGCCTTCTCCGCCGGCAGCCCCGAAGCGACCCGGGACAAGTTCGACCAGCTGATGCAGCGCCTCAGGCAGCATCCCGTGGGCGCGTGGACCTACGGCAGGACGGTCGGTGACGTGGTGAGCGGCCTCGACATCGTCCACCCCGGATGGACGTTCCTCGCCGGCCGGCTGCAGGCCCTGTGGCAGGGCCGCGTCCCGCAGCAGCCCCCGCCTCTGCCCGTACCACCGGTCCCGAATCCGTACACGGGCGATGAACAGGGCGCTGCGGTGCTCTGCTCCGACAGCCCCCATCCGCGTGACCCCGGTATCTACCACGTACTGGAGGAGGCCGCCGCCACCCGTGCGGGCGACGCCGGACGCTTCTGGACCTGGGCCGCAGAGCCGTGTTCCACCTGGCCGGCCGGAGCCGCCGACCGCTACCGCGGCCCATGGAACAAGCCCACGGCACACCCCGTCCTGGTGGTCGGCACCACCTACGACCCCGCCACCCCCTACCGGGACGCGCAGGCCATGGCCGAAGGACTCGCCAACGCCCGCCTGCTCACCCACAACGGATACGGGCACAGTGCATTGCTCAACCCCAGCAACTGCGTCAACGAGTACGAGAGCCGCTACTTCATCGACGGCACCCTCCCGCCGGCCGGGACGACGTGCCGACCGGACGAGGCCCCCTTCTCCGCACCCAAGCCGAGCGGCGGCGTCGACACCGGCGGCGGCGCGATGGCCGGGACTGTCTCCTGAGTCCGGCTGCGAGCAACGCCCCTTGCTCAGGAAGTACGCGGCAGACTCACCTGTGTGTCGGTCGCGGGGCCGGTCCGTGCCACAACCGCGCCAGATCGGTCAGGCAGCCAGGGTCCGGAACAATAACCAGGGCAAGGAGACAGGTTCCGGTTCACCCATGGAGACTCCACCGGTGTAAAGGACTCAGCGCCGCTCCCCCGCACGGTCCACCACCTCCTGTATGGGCCTGCGCCGCCCCGGCGCGAACGAGCGGTCCGCCGACCCCGTAGCGCAACCGCGGCCGCACCGCGGGGCCCGCGGGGGCGGTCGTCAGACGCGGGCCATCGCGATGGCGCCGGCCAGGCGCTCCCCCGCTTCGTAGATCATGTAGGGGACGCCGCCGTCTGTGCCGAATGACGGGGCGGCCGCGCGGCCGTTCTCCGGTGCCGTGCCATGCGAGTTGTAGAAGACACCGAGATGACTGCGCTTGCTGAAGTCGTTGCCCACCTCCGTGATCATGATGTCGCCGCCGCTCGCCTTGTCCTTGTTGTAGACGACGTACGTGCTGTTGTTGCGGTAGAGCACGTGCGGGCCGCCGACATTCACGGCACCCACGTCGGAGTGACGGATCAGCGGCTGCTGATCGTAGGTCCAGGTGCGCCCGTCGGCCGACCAACCCCAGTGGATGTCACGGTGGTCGGTGGTGTTGTTCAGCATGAAGACCATGACGTAGTGGGCGCCGCGGGCCGGCAACTCCTGCGGAAAGACACGTGCGTAGGACGTCTCGGTAGTGCCGCTGGGCAGCATCGAGGAGGACAGGACGACCTTGTCGTAGGTGAAGTTGATGCCGTCCTTCGACCGGGCCAGCCGAGTGGTCGTGTTCTCTCCGTGGAAGTAGAGCCACAGCTCTTTGGCGCTCTCGTTCCACATCACATGGGGGGACGAGACGTGGCTGACGGAGTAGTGGGGCTGCCAGTTGTTGGAGACGATCGGGTTGTTCGGGTACTCCGTGAAGGGGCCTTCCAGAAAGTCGCCGTAGGCCAGGCAGATGCCGCCGGGCGCGTCGTGCGGCGCGTAGTACAGGTAGTACCGGCCCAGCGGAGAGGCGATCCGTCCGGCTACTCCGCGGATGCACGGGAAGATGATCTCGCCGGTCGGGTTGTACTTCAGCTGGGACGGGGTGAGCAGGGTGCGGATGTAGGTGTAGTCGGGGAATTTGCCGGGTGCGGCGGTCGCGGCCGGGGCGGTGAGTCCGCCGACGGTGACGGCGGCGCCGGTGGCGGCGCCTGCGCGCAGGAACAGACGTCGGTCGATACGCGGCTCATGCATGGTCGGCTCCAGGGAGAAGGTGGGGTCAGAGGTAGGTGGCCGCGGTGACGCACAGCCCGCCGAGGGCGACGGCCCACACGTAGGGGAGGGTGCGCACCATGACCTGCTGCGGGGAGACGCCCGCGTACTGGGCGGCCCACACCGTCTGGGTGCTGGTGGGGTCGGCGACGCCGAAGACCTGGTTGTACGAGGTGGCCATACCGAGGACGGCCGCGGCGGGGTAGATGCCCGTGGCGATGAGGACACCGGCGATCCCGGCGCCGAGTCCGAACACGTTCAACGGCCCGCGGTAGAGGCACAGCGGCGCAAGCAGCGTGAAGACGAGGACGAACAGCACCGCGTTGTGCGGACTGACCGCCTTCATGAGCGGTTCGAGCGCGTCGACGGCGCCGGGCAGCCTCACCGCGGCCAGCAGGATGCCGATGGCGATGAACAGGGCGATCGGCGGGGCGGCCACCTCGAAACCGCCGTACAGCGTCCGCAGGAGCCGCTTGTTCATGTCGCGCGGGCGGGTGGTGGTGACGAGGGCGTACAGGACACCGGCCAGCAGGGAGGGGATGATGGCGAGTTCGAAGCCCAGGGCGAGGACCAGGGGCACGGCGGGGGTGAGCAGCGCGTACCAGTGGGCGTCACCCAGCCTCTCCCGTCGACTCGCTGAACGGGGCTTTTCCTCAAGGGACTTCAGGGACCAGGCGTGCTCCACACCTCGGCGGCGGGACTCGACGAGTACGTACCCGACCGCAGCGGCCAGGGCGAACGGGAACAGTTTGACCATGAAGCCGCGGACGGTCGGTATGGGCAGGTCCAGGGCCGTGGAGAAGAACTGCCACACGGGCAGTTCAAAGGGAATGCCTACGGCGATGCCCATGAGGACGGTCCCGGCGGCGGTCACTTTCGGGATGCCCACCGCGATCATGGCCGGGATGCCGATGAGCCCCGCGAGCATCGCGGCCGGCGCGGATCCGGTGACGGTACCGACGAGCGCGGACACGGCCAGCACACCGAGGGCCACGACGACCGGACGGTCACCGCCGAACTCGACGATCTTGCGGACGAGCGTTGCCGCGATGCCCGTCTCCTCGAGGAGCTTGCCGAGCCAGGAACCCAGCACGATCGCGATCATGGTGGCGGCCAGCATGGGCGCGCCCTCCTGGAGGACGGTGTCGAGAACGCTGTTCTTGCCGGTCAGCGGCGCGCCGGCGAGGAAGGCGATGACAACGGCCAGGATGACGAGTGCGAAGGCCGTGGGCAGTTTGCGGGTGAGCATGGCGGCGACTCCGGCCGCCATGACGAACAGAATGACGACACCCATGGGTCAGCTCTCTCTTCTGGATGCGGTCACCGCGGCGGCGAGTGCGGCGGTGAGCAGGAGGGGGCTGCGGCCGAGTCCGCAGACGGTACGGGCGTAGGCATGGGCTGCGATCTCCTCCGCCCCCGCCACATGACCGAGCACACGGAATCGGCCCACGCGCAGGGCGATGTGCCCGGCCGCCTCCTTGAGGGCGGCCCTCGTCTCCTTGCGGTGCAGCAGCTGGTGCGCGGTCTCGTGGGCGAGGGCCGCGGCTCGCACGGATCCGACGGGATACCAGGAGCGCCAGCCGAGTTCGTCGATCAGCGTCTCCGCCCGGTCGATGGTGTCGGTGTAGAGCTCGACGGTGGCGGGACGCGAGGTGTAGCGGGCGAGCAGCAGCTGTGCGAGCCCGTCGTCGCGTTCCACGATCCGGGCGCGGCACGGCCCAGGCTCGAGTGTCGCGCCGAACTCCTCGACGGCCTGGGCCCATTGGCGCAACTGGGCATCGTCGCGTCGCTCGTGGGTGGGCGTGGCGCCGAGCAGTCGTACGGCGAGATCGAGATCGTCCGTGGCCGGGTCGACGGCGCCCAGGGCAGCGGGGTGGCCCGCCGTTGCGTGATGCGCCGAAGTCGTGGGCGCACTCCTCATGACCGCACCTCCAGTACGGCGACCACGGGCTCGTCGGCCGCGTGGTCGCGCATCTCGCTGCGAGCCAGAGCGAGCAGCGGCTCCGGGTCGAGGACGCCGGAGAGGTCGGCGATACGGAAGCCGAGCAGCAGCCGCAGCGCGGGGGCACGGACGCCCCCGTCGCCGTACGATGTCCCCTCGCGCACGAGGTGGGCGAGGAGTTCGGGGGCGGCCCCCACGGTGGTAGCGGTCACACGCGCGTCCGAGGCGTGCAGGCGCACCACCCCGTCGGCGTCGACCACACGCACGGGGCGCCGGGCAGTCCCCAGCCGACGGCGTACCTCGGTGCCGTAGACCGTGTGGGCGGGCGTGCCGGCGAGGACCCGGACCTGGGCCGGGTCGGTCTTGAGGCTGGCGGCGGCCGCGGCGAGGCGCTCGGCGTCGTCGGCGCTGTGCGACCGGTCCTGGGTACGCAGTTCGGTGGCCCCGGTGGCGACGGCGCGCACGGTGCTGGTCTGCGGGTCGACGGTCACCTCGACCTCGACGCCGTCGGCCATGGCACCCTGGGCGACGACGGCCCGCTCGGCCTCGGCCCGGACGCTGAGGATCTGCTCCTCGGTGGCACCCGGGATGATCCGCTCGATCTGCTCCCGCACCAGCGCGAGGGCCACCCCGATCGGGCTGATGACCTCGCTGTGCCGGGCGATTTGGCCCTCCATCCCGGTGAGCGCCGCCAAGTGCGGAGTGACGGAGGCCGCCCCTCCCCCGCCGCCGACGAGGACCGCGGTGTCGGTGTCGAGCCGGTAGTCGCGCACGAGCGCGTCCACCACCGCCCTCACCTGTGCGACGCCCGCGTCGAGGATGCGGCCCGCCGCGGTGGGCAGGTCCACGCCCAGGGCGGCGGCGAGCGGCACGATCGCGGCCTTCGCGACCTCCGGGTCGCAGTGCGCGAAGTCCCCTTCGGGGACGCGTCCGAGCGCGTTGGCAGCGCAGGTCATGGTGATCGCGTACCGGCCGCCGGCCGCGTCCAGGACTGCGTAGTCGGCCGGATCGTCCGCCATCGGGCGCACCGTGGCGAGGGTCGCGTCGCGCAGGTCGTCCAGGTCGGCGAAGCAGGCGTAGGGCAGTCCCGCTATGTGCGCGCTGCGCGGCCCGACGGCCGTGACGCGGCCCTGGTCGACGCGGACCATGGAACCGCCGCCGACGCCGACCGTGCGAACGTCGAGCGCGTTGAGGTACGACGTCTTGCCGAGCATGGTGGCGTGCCGGACGGCGACCTTGCCACGGCGTACGACGCTGATGTCGGTGGAGGTGCCGCCGGTTTCGAGGAAGACGCCCTCGCTGATCCGCTCCTGCATCAGAGCGCCGGCGACGCCGGCCGCCGGGCCCGACAGCACCGTCAGCAGCGGGCGGCGGCGCATCTCGTCCAGCCCCATGACCCCGCCGTCGCACCGCATGACCATGAGCGGTGCGGTGACGCCCGCCTTCGTGATGGACGCGTCGACGAGGTCGGCGGTGGCGAGCATGCGCGGCAGGATGGCCGCGTTCACGACGGCGGTGCGGGTCCGCTTGTGGAGCCCGTACAGCGAGGTGATCTCGTGCGCGGCCGTCATCGGGAGCCCGGCGGCCCTGGCCGTCGCCAGCACGGACCGCTCCCCCTCAGGGCGGTCGACCGCGAACGGCTCGGTGGCGACGAGGACTTGAACGCCCGCCGCCTTCAACTCCTCGACAGCGGCGTGCACGGCGGCCGTGTCGTCCGGGTCGGCGACATGTGCGTAGCCGAGCGGAAGCCGCTTGCCGGGGGCGAGTTCGAGCCTGCCGAGCGCGGCAAGCCTGCGGGTGAAAAAGGCGCCGGGCCCGGTGCCGATGCCGATCAGGCCGACCATGGCCACGTCGCCCTCCAGCAGGGCGTTGGTAGCCTGGGTCGTGCCGTGCGCCAGGAACGCGACGTCGGCGGGAGCGCGGCCGACCTGCTGAAGCAGCCGGTCGAGCGCCTCGACGATGCCGTGGGCGACTCCGTCCTCGTGATGGTGGCTGGTGGGGACCTTGACTTGTCCCAGCAGCCGCAGCGACGTGGCGTCCACGGCCACGGCGTCGGTGAAGGTTCCGCCCACGTCGATGCCGACGCGGATGCGGTGGGTGGTCATGTCTGGGCACCTCCTTGTGCTGTGTCGGTCGTACGCGGGCGGTCGCCGGGCGGGACGGGTGGAGCCGGCCCGCCCGGTATCGCGCCCGCACCACGGCCGCCGGGGCCGCCGTGTGCACCGGGGTCAGTAGCCGCGTACGTCGGGCCAGTGGCGCTGCACGCCGCCGCGGTCGAGCAGCCGCGCGAACTCCTCGAACCGCTTGTCCTCGGCCTGGACCTGGTGCGGTTCGACTCCTTCGGCGACGCAGTGTGCGGCGAGGGCACCGGCGACCTCGCCGACGTTCCACTCCACCGGGTGGAGCCGGTAGCAGCCGTTCGTGATGTGGGTCGTGCCGATGTTCTTGCCCGCAGGCAGCAGATTGCGGACCCTCCTCGGCACCAACGCACCGAGCGGGATCTCGAAGGGCACCGAGCCGATGTCGATGTAGTTGTCACCCCCGGTGGAGGGATGCAGGTCGATGCGGTAGCCGCCGATCCCGACGGAGTCCCGGTACCTGGTGCCGCCGTACGGGCCTACCAGGTCGATCGCCACGTCGTGCTCGGTGACGGTGGTGACGGCCTTGATGCGGCGCGACTCACGGACGTACGGCGCCTTCGCCAGACCGTCGGCGGTCCCGGTCACGTCGGGGCGCAGCCGCAGGCCGGGGAAGCCGGTTCCGCCGTCCGGTCGGGGCGCCTCGGTCTGCAGCCAGTACAGGAGCGACAGGGACAACTGCCGTGCCTCGGCGACCGCTTCGGCTCCGGTCTGCGCCCCTCCCCCGATGAGCGGCTTCAACCAGTAGTCGTTGAGCGGCCAGTTGACGAGGGTGATATCGGAGTCGAAGGCGCCGGGGCGGTGCAGTTTGCGGGCCAGGATGCGGCGGAAGCCCCACAGTTCCTTGTCCCCCGCGTCGGCGCTCTGGTCGGCGCTCACGTCGAGCGGGTCGCGGTCCGGGTTGGGTACGAAGGTGCGCGGCACGGGCTCCAGGGAGCGCGGGTCTGGAGCGTCGAAGCCGAGCAGTGGGCCGGGCCAGAAGCCGGGGCGGTACGCGCGCCAGAAGTCGTAGTCCGTGGGGCGGTCGACGGTGTGATCCTCGCCCTCGTGATGGGAGAGCGCGAAGCACACCGTGATGCCCTGCTGGTTGAGCGGCTGGGGCAGGTCGGGAGCGTGCGGTTCGTCGTACTCGTTTCGCGCCTCGGCGCCGCAGGCGTTCTCCACGCCCGCGATATCCAGGAGTTCACCGGTCTCGGTGGCGTCGATGACGTAGCGGGCCGAGATGGTGACGCGGCTCTGGTCGTGCCGGTGCTGCAGGGTCACGGCCCGTACGACATCGTTGTCGGACTCGGTCGCGACGGGCCTGTGATCCGTGAGCACGGTCAGGCGTCCGGCGGCCCGGTGGGGCGCGATCATGGCCTCCAGGACGGCCAGCGCCACGCGCGGCTCGTGGCAGAGCTTGCTGACGCGCCCGGCGCCCGGGTTGAGGTCCGCGAGCGACCGGGCCTGGGAACGCAGCGGGTACCACTGCCGGTAGAACTGCCGGATACCTTCGCGCAGTTGGCGGTACGAGGCGGTGGTGCCGAACTGCTCGACCCAGGGGTGCTCGTCCGGCGGCACGGCCTGTGAGGTGAGCTGTCCGCCGAGCCAGTCGGTCTCCTCGGTGAGCACGACGCTTCGTCCGGCCCGGCAGGCGGCGAGCGCCGCGGCCACTCCGCCGAGTCCGCCGCCCACGATGAGGATGTCGGCTTCCGATATCACGCTTCTCCCTTGTTTCACCGGGATCTTCCGAGGATGCCTCGGCCTTCAGGCCGGGGAGGAATCGGACTCCTGCGGAGCAGGGCAGGAAACGGGATTTCGCCCCCAGGGCGAAACACCG
>NZ_JBEZLR010000159.1:0-13835 GCF_040652275.1 Streptomyces sp. NPDC048275 | reverse complement strand
TTCGCGCACGAGCGTGAGGTCTTCCAGCGGTCCGGCATGTGGCTGACCGCCGGCGAGTGGGGCGGCCCCAAGGACGGCGAGACGGTCGAGAAGCGTCAGGTCCGCTACCGCACCGTCGGCGACATGTCCTGCACCGGCGCCGTCGACTCGGACGCGACCACGCTGGACGCCGTCATCACCGAGATCGCCACGTCGCGGCTCACCGAGCGGGGCGCCACCCGCGCCGACGACAAGATGTCCGAGGCCGCGATGGAAGACCGCAAGCGCGAGGGGTACTTCTAGCCATGACCAGCACCACCGAACCCACCGAGCCGCTCTCGGTCGAGCAGCTGTCGTCGACCACCCTGCTGCGCTTCGCCACCGCGGGTTCCGTCGACGACGGCAAGTCCACGCTCGTCGGACGACTGCTGCACGACTCCAAGTCGGTCCTGACGGACCAGCTGGAGGCCGTCGAGCGCGTCTCGGCCAGTCGTGGCCAGGAGGCCCCCGACCTGGCCCTGCTCACCGACGGCCTGCGCGCCGAGCGCGAGCAGGGCATCACCATCGACGTGGCGTACCGCTACTTCGCGACCGCGCGCCGCCGGTTCATCCTGGCCGACACCCCGGGCCATGTGCAGTACACCCGGAACATGGTCACCGGCGCCTCGACCGCCGATCTGGCCGTCGTCCTCGTCGACGCCCGCAACGGCGTCATCGAGCAGACCCGCCGCCACGCCGCCGTCGCCGCACTCCTGCGCGTCCCGCACGTCGTCCTCGCCGTCAACAAGATGGACCTCGTCGACTACAAGGAGTCCGTCTTCGCGGCGATCGCCGAGGAGTTCACGGCGTACGCCTCCGAGCTGGGCGTTCCCGAGATCACCGCGATCCCGATCTCGGCGCTCGCCGGTGACAACGTGGTGGACGCCTCCGCGAACATGGACTGGTACGGCGGCCCCACGGTTCTGGAGCACCTGGAGACGGTACCGGTCAGCCACGACCTGGCGCACTGCCACGCGCGCCTTCCCGTGCAGTACGTGATCCGCCCGCAGACCGCCGAGCACCCCGACTACCGGGGGTACGCCGGTCAGATCGCGGCCGGTACGTTCCGGGTCGGCTCCCCGGTCACGGTCCTGCCCTCCGGCCGCACCTCGAAGGTCGCCGGGATCGATCTGCTGGGCACGCCGGTCGACGTGGCCTGGACGCCGCAGTCGGTGACCCTCCTGCTGGAGGACGACATCGACATCTCGCGCGGCGACCTGATCGTGCCGACCTCGGACGCGCCCTCGACCACCCAGGACGTCGAGGCGACCGTCTGCCATGTCGCCGACGCGCCGTTGACCGTGGGTCACCGCGTCCTGCTCAAGCACGGCACCCGTACGGTCAAGGCGATCGTCAAGGACATCCCGTCCAGGCTGACGCTGGACGACCTCTCCCTGCACCCGCACCCCGGTCAGCTGGTCGCCAACGACATCGGCCGGGTCAAGATCCGTACCGCCGAGCCGCTCCCGCTCGACTCGTACGCCGACTCCCGGCGCACCGGCGCGTTCATCCTGATCGACCCGGCCGACGGCACCACGCTCACCGCGGGCATGGTCGGCGAGTCCTTCGCCGCGCCGCAGCCGGTCAAGGACGAGGCCGACGACGACGGGTGGGACTTCTGACATGACCCCCACCGACTTCTACTCCACGTTCGCGAAGGAGGGCGGCCGCGTCGGCAGCGGCGCCCTCGGCAGCGGGCAGGGCGGGGTCGCGCGATGTGCGCGATGACGTACGCGCACTGCCTGCGCGCCCGCACCCCCCACCGCCTGCGAAAACGAAGACCAGCCGACCTCCCGGCCACGACCTGAACCCGTGACCGCCGGGCCAACGAGAGGAACACCTCCCGTGCCTGCCATCCGCTCGCGCTCCACGCTTGCCCGCCGCGGCATAGCCGTCGCCGCCGCTCTTCCCCTCCTCGCACTCGCAGCCTGCAGCTACGGCTCCGAGGCCAAGGACGACAGCTCGAAGGCGAAGGTCGCCGCCGGATCCGAGAAGATCGACGGTCTCGACTCCGTGAAGATCGGCTACTTCGGCAACCTGACGCACGCCACCGCGCTCGTGGCCAACCAGAAGGGCTTCTTCCAGAAGGAGCTCGGTGCCACCGAGGCGAAGTACCAGATCTTCAACGCCGGTCCTTCCGAGATCGAGGCGCTGAACTCGGGCTCCATCGACATCGGCTGGATCGGCCCGTCCCCGGCGATCAACGGCTACACCAAGTCCGACGGCAAAAACCTGCGGATCATCGGCGGTTCGGCGTCCGGCGGCGTGAAGCTCGTGGTCAACCCGAAGAAGATCAAGTCCCTGAAGGACGTCAAGGGCAAGAAGATCGCGACCCCGCAGCTGGGCAACACGCAGGACGTGGCGTTCCTCAACTGGATCGCGGACCAGGGCTGGAAGGTCGACGCGGAGAGCGGCAAGGGCGATGTCTCGGTCGTCCGCACGGACAACAAGATCACCCCGGACGCCTACAAGTCGGGCTCCATCGACGGCGCCTGGGTGCCGGAGCCGACCGCGTCCAAGCTGGTCGCCGAGGGCGCCAAGGTGCTGCTGAACGAGGCCGATCTGTGGCCGGACAAGAAGTTCGTGATCACGAACATCATCGTGTCGCAGAGCTTCCTCAAGGATCACCCGAAGGCCGTCGAGGCCGTGCTGAAGGCCTCGGTCGAGACCAACAAGTGGATCAACGCCAACCCTGACGACGCGAAGACGGCGGCGAACAAGCAGCTGGAGGCGGACTCGGGCAAGGCGCTTCCGGCTGACGTCCTGGACCCGGCCTGGGATTCCATTCAGATCACCAATGACCCGCTGGCCTCCACCCTCAACACCGAGGCGGAGCACGCGGTGAAGGCCGGCCTGCTGGAGCAGCCCAACCTGACCGGCATCTACGACCTGACGCTCCTGAACAAGGTCCTCACGGCCGAGGGCGAGAGCACGGTCGACGACGCCGGTCTCGGCGTCAAGTAAGCCCGGATACCGATGAGTTCCCAGGAGGTGACGACCATGGCCACGACCCTCGCCAAGGCTGCCGACGGCGCCGAAGCGGTCGACTACGCCACCCGGATCGAGCATGTCTCGAAGTCCTTCGCCGGACCGGCAGGGCAGCAGCTCGTCCTCGACGACATCACCCTCGATGTCGCGCCGGGCGAGTTCGTCACCCTCCTGGGTGCCTCGGGCTGCGGCAAGTCGACGCTGCTCAACCTGGTCGCGGGCCTCGACGCCCCGACCGCGGGCAACATCACGACCAACGGGCGCCCTGCCCTGATGTTCCAGGAACATGCCCTCTTCCCTTGGCTGACCGCGGGCAAGAACATCGAACTCGCCCTGAAGCTCAGGGGCGTCGCGAAGCCCGATCGGCGCGGCAGGGCCGAGGAACTGCTCGAACTCGTACGGCTGCACGGCGCGTACGGCAAGCGCGTGCACGAACTGTCCGGCGGTATGCGGCAGCGCGTCGCGATGGCCCGCGCACTCGCGCAGGACAGCCAGATCCTGCTGATGGACGAGCCGTTCGCCGCGCTGGACGCGATCACCCGGGACATGCTGCACGACGAGCTGACCCGGATCTGGAGCGAGACGGGTCTTTCCGTCCTCTTCGTCACGCACAACGTGCGCGAGGCGGTGCGGCTCGCGCAGCGGGTGATCCTGCTGTCCTCCCGTCCCGGGCGCATCGCGCGCGAGTGGACCGTGGACATTCCGCAGCCGCGCCGCATCGAGGACGCCCCCGTCGCGGAACTGTCCATCCAGATCACCGAAGAACTGCGTGGGGAGATCCGCCGCCATGGCCAGCACTGAGACGAAGGCCGACGCCGCCGTCAAGGACAACTACGAGGCCGGCGGCCTGGAGGCGGGCCTCGACGCCCTCGAGGTCTCTGCCACCGGCCGCCGGTCCTTCGGGCTGACCTTCAAGGAGAAGGTGCTGCCGCCGCTCATCGCGTTCGCGGTGGTGCTCGTGGCCTGGCAGGCGCTGATCTCGTTCAACATCGTCGACGACCCGACCAAGCTGCCCTCGCCGTCCGAGGTGTGGAGCGAGGTCGAGGACGCCTGGCTGCGTGGCACGCTGCTCGACTACATCTGGACGAGCGTGTCCCGAGGTCTCCTCGGCTTCCTCTTCGCCCTGGTGATCGGCACGCCGCTGGGTCTGCTGGTGGCCCGCGTGAAGTTCGTCCGCGCGGCGATCGGCCCGATCCTGTCGGGCCTGCAGTCCCTCCCCTCCGTGGCGTGGGTTCCTCCGGCCGTGATCTGGCTGGGCCTGAACAACTCCATGATGTACGCGGTGATCCTGCTCGGCGCCGTCCCGTCGATCGCCAACGGCCTGGTGTCGGGCGTCGACCAGGTGCCGCCGCTGTTCCTGCGGGCGGGCCGCACGATGGGCGCGACGGGCCTGAAGGGCACCTGGCACATCGTGATGCCGGCGGCGCTGCCCGGCTACTTGGCGGGTCTGAAGCAGGGCTGGGCGTTCTCCTGGCGTTCCCTGATGGCGGCGGAGATCATCGCGTCCTCCCCCGACCTGGGCGTGGGCCTCGGCCAGTTGCTGGAGAACGGCCGCAACGCCAGTTCCATGTCGATGGTCTTCCTCGCCATCTTCCTCATCCTGTTCGTCGGCATCGCCATCGACCTGCTGATCTTCAGCCCGCTGGAGCGGTGGGTACTGCGCAGCCGCGGACTCCTGGTGAAGAGCTGAGTCCGCCATGAGCCAGCCGGTCCTGTTGGTCATCGCCCACGGCAGCCGCGATCCGCGCCATGCCGCGACGGTGCATGCCCTCATCCGACGGGTCAGGGCCCAGCGCCCCGGCCTGCGGGTGGAGACCGGCTTCCTGGACTTCAACATCCCCTCGGTGCAGGGGGTGCTGGAGTCCCTGGCGGCGGAGGGCGTACGTGATGTGGTCGCCCTGCCTCTGCTGTTGACGCGCGCCTTCCACGCGAAGGCGGACATCCCGACGGTCCTGCGGCAGGCCCCGGCGCAGCTCCGCATCCGTCAGGCGGAGGTACTCGGCCCGTCCCCCCTCCTGACCGCCGCGCTCGAACGGCGTTTGTACGAGGCGGGGCTGACCCCCGCCGACAAGTCCTCGACGGGGGTCGTGCTGGCCTCCGCGGGGTCCACGGACCCGGAGGCGATCGCAGTGATCGCAGAAATCGCGCGGGAGTGGCGGCGTACCGGTTGGTGCGCCGTGCGGCCTGCGTTCGCCTCCGCATCTCTTCCGCGCACCGAGGACGCCGTACGCGAACTCCGCGCCCTCGGCTGCGCCCGCGTCGCCGTCGCACCCTACGTCCTGGCCCCCGGCTTCCTCCCGGACCGCATCGCCCGGGGCGCCGCCGAGGCGGACGTACTGGCCGATGTACTGGGCCCGGCGCCGGAGGTGGCACGCGTGCTGCTGGACCGCTACCAGGAGGCGGCAGCGGCACGCATCCCCGCGCTGGCCTCACTCGGCGCCTAGGTCCGCTTCGCTCGTCGCCGTCTGCCGTGGGTTCCGTCCGCTCGACGCCAGGGCGCGGTCGAACACGGGCGCGTCGTCCGGCACGTCCACCCGGTCGGCGAAGCCGTCGTACTGCCGGTAGAGGTCACCGTGCGTCTCGACCACGTCCAGGACCAGCCGGGCCGCTCCGTCCGAGATCCGCGACTCCTGGCCGGTGGCCGTGGCGACGTCCCAGCCGTGGACCGCCATCTCCTTCACGATCATCGAGGCGAGCTCGGCCGCGGGCATCTTCGCCATCCCGAGGTCGACCTCACCCTCCCACACCGCCGGGTCGTCCCAGGCTGCGACGGCACGGTCGAGCTGGTCGGCGTAGGCCTGGGCCCAGCCGGGGTCGGCCGTGAAGTCGCGACCGGTCAGCTCCTCGGAGAGCTGCTGACGCAGGGCCCGGTGCTCCAGGCCGTGTGAGGTGTAGAGAACCCAGTGGTTCACCAGGGCGCGCACGTCCCAGTCCGGGCAGTGCGTGGCCCGGCCCAGCTGCGCCGCCGTGACACCGCGGGCCACCCGGGCGGCCTCGGCGGCGCATTCCACCATGTACGGATGCACGTTCTTGTACGGATCGCTCATGCCTCCACGCTAGGAACCGCGCGCTCAGCCCTCTTGAACAAACGCGACAGCCCCGTCGTGCGACGCCACGGCCTCGTCGGCGACGGGCACCAGTTCCTCGACCAATGAGTCCCGCCGGCTCATGGCTCGAGCCCGCGCAGTCGTGTGTACCCTCCGTTAAATGGTTTCGGCAAGCTTCACGCTCGGCGGGGAACTGCCCGTACGACGGCTCGGTTACGGCACCGCGCAGTTGACCGGCCCCGGCTACTGGGGGCCGCGCGGGGACCCCCGGGACGCGGTGGCCGTGCTGCGGCGGGCCGTCGAGCGTGGGGTCGCCCTCGTCGACACCGCCGACAACTACGGTCCGGCGATCGCGGAGGAACTGGTCGCCGAGGCCCTGCACCCGTACGCCGAGGGCCTGTTGATCGCCACCAAGGGTGGAGTGGTCCGCACCGGTGACAGTTCCTGGCACATCGCGGGGCGGCCGGAGGAGTTGCGGGCGATGTGCGAGGCGAGTCTGCGGCGGTTGCGGCTCGACACGATCGATCTCTACCAGTTGCATCGGCTGGACCCGGCGGTGCCGATGGCCGAACAGCTCGGCGCGCTCGATGAGTTGCGCGCGAAGGGCAAGATCCGGCACGTGGGGCTCGACACCGTCACCGTAGAACAGCTCGAAGCGGCACTGGAGTTGACGGACATCGCGTCCGTCCAGAACCGCTACAACCTGCTCGACCGCGCGTCGGAGCCGCTGCTGCAACTGTGCGAGGCGCGCGGGATCGCCTTCCTGCCGTGGTTCCCGCTGGGCAACGGCTCCCTCACCGTCGATCCGGTGTGCGCCAAGACCGCCGCCGCGCACGGGGCGACGCCGGGGCAGATCGCCCTTGCCTGGCTGCTGCACCGCTCCCCGGTGCTCTGCCCGACTCCGGGCACTGGCTCGCTCGTCCATCTGGAGGAGAACCTCGACGCGGGCGCCGTCCGGCTCACGGACGAGGACCTGCGCGCGCTGGGTTGACCTTGCCCCTGGGGCAGAGCGAACACTCCGGTGCATGGACTTCTACCTGACGCAGAGCGCGTACAGCGAGCCCGGCGACCTCGACGTGAGCGGGCTTCCGCGAGATCCCGGACAACTGGCCGGTGCTGTAAGGGATGTGATCATCCATCGGGGTGAGGGAGAGCGCTTTGGATACGTCATTCCGCGGGAGCGACTGCACGAGGACGCCGAGTCGCGGTACGTCGGCGTCCTCCTGCGGATCCTGCGGGAGCGCAAGGACGCTCCGCTGACCGAACGCCGCCCCCCCGCCGAGCGGTTCGTCGGCACGTGCCGGGACTTCGCACTGCTGCACTGCTCACTGCTGCGGGCCACGGGCACACCGGCGCGGATCCGCTGCGGTTTCGCCACGTATTTCATCGACGGGTTCCACGAGGACCACTGGGTCACCGAGTACCGTCTGCCGGACGGCAGTTGGCGGCTTGTGGACGCGCAGATCGCGTACGGACCGTACGACGTGAATTTCGATCCGCTGGACGTTCCGAGGGATCAGTTCGTCGTGGCGGGGCAGGCCTGGCGGGAGTGCCGGGCCGGTCGGGCCGACCCCGCCGCCTTCGGGGTCAGCTGGCTCGAGGGCTTCAAGGGCCTTTGGTACATTCGCGGCAACATCGTCCACGACCTGGCCGCCCTCAACGGCGTCGAGGTACTGCCATGGGACGGCTGGGGACCCGAGATCCTCGACGACACGGGCCTCACCGAGGACGAGCTCGCCCTGATCGACGCGGTCGCCGCGGCCGACTCCGAGGACGAGCTGCGGCGCCTCTACCACCGGGACCCGCGTCTGACCGTCCCGGACGAGATCCGCTCGTACACCACCTACACCGGCCTGCGACAGGTCACGCTTCGGCGGAGCGGAACAGCGTCCCCTGGTGGAAGTACAGCTGCCACCCCTGCTCGGTGAGCCGCCACAGTGAACTCCGGTGCGCCCGGCGGCCGTTGTGGTCGGTGTCGAAGGTGAGATGGACCAGGTCGGTGGCGAGCCGGACGCCCCTCATGTGCGAGGTGGTGTGGGGCCGGGCCCGGGGTCCGGTCTCCGCGGCCAGCGTGGCGATGATCGAGGCGCGGTCCCAGATCCGTCCCGAGGCGCCGAACTCGTAGAAGTCGGGGTGCAGCAGTTCCCCGACGAGCTCGGGCGAGCGGCGGACCTCCGGGTCGAGCAGCCGTAGCTCGGCCTCGATGGCGGCCTCCACGGCGGGGTCGCGGTCAGACACCGGTCAGTTCCTCCAGTTTGACGACGGTGTTCCAGTTGCGGGAGGTGGCAGTGATGCCCTTGAGCAGCCGCGGCCTCGACAGGGCCTGCGCCAGCTTGGAGCGGCCGAGGCCGTCGGGGGCGTACAGATAGAGGGCGCGGTCGCCGAAGCGGAACTCCTCAGGCACGAAAGCCGCCGGGTCGACCTGCGCGAACCGCTCGGCGTCGATCGGACCGGAGAAGTACGTGACGTGCAGTTGCCTGGCCTCCAGTTCGGCGGCCGGGAACGGGCACGCCTCCCGTACGGCCTTCAGGTAGGCGTGGTCGCGGACCAGTACACCGATGGTGAAGCCGAAGTGCTTCTCCATCGCCTCGGCCAGCTCGGCCGCGAGGGATTCCTCATCGCCACGATCGGTGGAGAAGACGGCGTTCCCGCTCTGGAGGTACGTGCCCACGTCGCCGTAGCCGAGTTCCGTCAGCAGCGCCCGCAGCTCGGCCATCGGCACCTTCTTGTTGCCGCCCACGTTGATTCCGCGCAGCAGCGCCGCATACCTCGTCGTCATCCGGACACGATAGACCGGCGTCGTGGGCACGAGGATCAACACCCGCGCCCTGATCGACATCCCCGAGAACCGCGGTTAGGTGTAAGGGGCCCCTGTCCTCCCCAGTGCGGAGGCGGCGGGGTCCGAGGGGAGGAGTCGGAGGCCCGTCGGTTCACCGGGCAGCAGGAGGAGAGGTTCTTATCCGGCCCATACCTTCATATTGAAAGGTGACGGCAGGGGGCTGTCACCGCGCACAAGGGGGATGGCCCGTCATGGGGAACGGAGATATACGGGTGCGGGGCATCGCCGCGCGAGCCGGTGGCTGGAGCGCCCGGCACCGATGGGCGGCCGTCGGGATCTGGGTGCTGTTCGTCGTCCTGGCGATGGGGCTCGGCTCGGCTGCGGGCCGCGTCGACGTCAAGGACAGCGATCAGCTCAAGGGCGAGACCCACACCGCTGCCAAGATCATCGAAGATGCGGGGATCGAGGAACCGGCCAGTGAGAGCGTCCTGATCCAGGCGAAGGACACGGGCCTCACGGCCACCGACGCCACGTTCCGGGACGCCGTCACCGCCGTGGTCAAGGCGGTCGAGGCGACCGGCAAGGTCACGGACGTGACGTCGCCGTACGACACGCGGACGATCTCGAAGGACGGCCGCAGCGCGCTGGTGCAGTTCGACATGCGCGGTGACTCGGAGACCGCGGGCGAGCGCGTCGAGCCGGTGCTGAACGCCGTCGAGGGCGTGCAGAAGGACCACGCGGAGCTGCGGATCGAGGAGATCGGCGGCGCCAGCATGATGAAGACGTTCGACGACGCGTTCGGCGACGACTTCAAGCGGGCCGAACTCTCCGCCGTGCCGGTGGCGCTCGGCATTCTGCTGATCGCGTTCGGTGCGCTGGTGGCGGCGCTGCTGCCGGTGGCGCTCGCGGTCACCGCGATCATGGCGACGATGGGTCTGATGGGCGTCGTCAGCCATGTGATGCCGATGAGCGACACGGCCAACTCCGTGATGCTCCTGGTGGGTCTCGCGGTCGGCGTCGACTACTGCCTGTTCTATCTGCGGCGTGAGCGCGAGGAGCGCGAGGCGGGCCGGGACCCGCAGACCGCGCTGCGGATCGCCGCCGCGACCAGTGGCCGCGCCATCATCGTCTCCGGTGTCACGGTGTGCGTGGCGATGGCGGGGATGCTCTTCACCGGACTCGCCGAGTTCGAGGCGATGGGGCTCGCCTCGCTGATGGTCGTGGCGGTCGCCATGGTCGGCTCGGTCACCGTCCTGCCCGCGCTGCTCTCGCTGCTCGGCGGGCGTGTGGAGAAGGGCCGGATTCCGTTCCTGCACCGGAGCAAGCGGCGCGCGAACGGCGTCAAGGGCAAGGGTGGTTCGGGGCAGGCCGGCAACCGCGGTTCGGAGGGCAGCAGGTTCTGGAGCGCCGTGCTGCGGGTCGTGCTCGCCAAGCCCGGGGTCTCGCTGGTCGTCGCGGCCGGGGTGCTGCTGGCCATCGCCGCTCCCGCGCTCGGCATGAAGACCGAACAGCTCACGCTGGACAAGGAGTTCGGCGACTCGCTGCCGATCGTGGAGACGTACAACCGGGTCAACGACGCCTTCCCCGGCGGTTCGGAGCCGGCCGAGGTCGTCGTGAAGGCGAACGACATCGACGCCGCCGACGTGACGTCCGCGCTCGCCGACTTCCGTGCCCAGGCGATCAGTTCGGGCGCCTCGCGCGGCCCGGTCGAGGTCAAGGTGCACGCGGAACAGAACGTCGCTTTCGTGTACGTCCCCCTTGTGGGCGGCTCCGATCAGGACCAGGCGGCGAAGAGCCTGGAGCTGCTGCGCGACGAGGTGCGGCCCGACACGCTCGGCAAGGTCGACGGCGTCCAGGCTCCGATCACCGGACAGGTCGCCGGATCGGTCGACTTCAACGACCAGTTGGTCGGCTCGGTGGTGCCGGTCTTCGTGTTCGTCGTGCTCTTCGCCTTCGTGCTGATGCTGCTGTCGTTCCGCTCCCTGGCGATCGCCATCACGTCCATCGCGCTGAACCTGCTGTCGGTGGGAGCGGCGTACGGCATCCTCGTCGCCGTCTTCCAACACGGCTGGGGCGCCTCGCTGGTGGGCGCGGAGGGGGTCGGCGCCATCATCACCTGGCTGCCGCTGTTCCTCTTCGTGATCCTCTTCGGGCTCTCGATGGACTACCACGTGTTCGTGGTCTCGCGGATCCGTGAGGCGCGACTGCGGGGCCGGGACACCAAGGACGCGATCCGGCACGGGGTGGTCACCACGGCCGGTGTGGTCACCAGCGCCGCCGTCATCATGGTCGCCGTCTTCGCGATCTTCGGGACGCTGTCCATGCAGTCCATGAAGCAGATGGGCGTGGGCCTGGCGGCCGCGGTGCTCATCGACGCGACGATCATCCGCGGTGTCCTGCTGCCGGCCATGATGGCGCTGCTCGGCGAGCGCAACTGGTATCTGCCGAAGTGGATGCACCGCCTGCCGGACCTCACCCACGACGAGTCGCCGGAGGCCGTGCTGCCGCCGGCCCGGGAGGGCGAGAAGGCCGGGGTGTAAGCCCGGGCCCATCAGGGCCTGTTGGTTCCCTCGGGAACCAACAGGCCCTTTCCTCGTGCGCCTGCCTACGCGCCCGCGCGCAGCTCGGCCTCGATGAGGTCCGCCGCCCGTTGCGTGCCGCCCTCCCCGGCCATCCGCTTCCGGATCTCACGCAGGCGGCGTGCCACATCGGGGTCGTCGACCAGAGCGAGGACCGCCTCGCGCAGAGTCTCGGCGGTCGCCTCGTCCATCGGTACGTGACGGGCTACGCCGAGCGCCTGGAGCATGTCGGCGTTGCCGAACTGGTCGACGGCCTGCGGTACGGCGACCATCGGCGTGCCCGTGGCCAGCCCCTCCTGGCTGCCGCCCGCCCCCGCGTGGGTGATGAACGCGTCGGCCTGATGCAGGATGGCCAACTGGGGCACCCACTGGTGCACCTCCACGTTGTCGGGCACCTCGCCCAGCTCCGCGACGTCGACGAACTTGCCGATCTGCAGCACGACATGCCAGCCCGGCAGATCACCGAAGGCCTTGACGCACTCGCGGTAGAAGCCGGGCTGCTTGGTGAAGCTGGAGCCCAGCGACACAAGAAGCACCTTCTCGGCGTCCACGGGCCGCTTCCAGTGCCCTTGCGCGGCGCGGTCGCCCTGGCAGGCGCCGACGAAGGTGTAGCGCCCCTCATCAACGCGGTCGGCGTTCGGCTGGAGGGCACCGGGGATGAGGACGAGGCAGCGGTCGGGGCGGCCCATGAAGTCCTCGACGCTCAGGTCCATGCCGTTGTCGGCGATCCAACGGGCGAAGGTCTCGTAGAACGCCCTGCCGCGCGGCGTCCGCTTGAGCGGCTCGAACAGCGGCTTGCCGACCTCCTCGTCGTACCCCTCCCAGGCCACCAGGTTCGGGGAGAGCTGCATGATCGGTACACCCCAGCGGTGGGCGAGCACCCGGGCCGGGTACGCCGTGATGTCATACAGCACCAGGTCCGGCCGGTCGCCTTCGTAGGCCGCCGTGAGCTGCGGCTCGGCCTGCAGCGCGTCCGTCAGGAACGGCTCGATGTTGTCGATCAGCTCGGTCCCCCACGCGTCCGGGTCGTCGTCGGTGGGCAGCGTCGAATGCCACAGCTTCGGCTCGGCCCCGGTCTCGGCGACCTTCTCGGCGAAGGCAGGCGGGATGGCATACGTGACGCGGTGTCCGCGTGCGACCAACTCCCGGATCACTTCGATGCTCGGGTTCACATGCCCGTGGGCGGCGATGGAGAACATGGCGATGTGAGCGGGTTGAGTGCTCAGCGAACGAGTCATGGAACGAACATAGGCAAGACGATACGTCTCGTGCAACCTGATTGAGTCCGTGATCGCGGCTACCGCCGGATCGAGCCGGATCGAGGAATAGGGAGAACGGGGTTCACCAAGGCGTGGCCCTCGCACGGCGGCTGGGCTTCCAGGAAGCCCAAGAGACGCGTGAAGCCCGGGGAGTCCACAAACGGCGGGGCTCTCAGCGCTGATAACGCGCCAGCACCAGATTCCCGTCCTTCACCAGGCGTTTCCTCAGTTCGGCCAGACCGATCGCCCCGCTGTAGTACTCCTGGAAGGCGGGCGTCGCGACCTTGTCCTTCCACTCCGGGTAGCCGCGCACGGACTGGGCGGGGGCCGAGCGGAGGTGGGCGGCGAGGGCGGTGCCGGTCGCCCAGTCGTCCTTGGTGGTGCGCAGGGCGGGGTCCTTGAGGGCCTCGGTGCCGGTGGGCAGCATCCAGTCGCCGAGGGCGAGGCGGACCATGTTCTTCGGCCGGAGCAGGAAGTCGATGAACTCGGCGGCCTCCTTCTTGTGCGGGCTGTCCGCGGCGATGGACAGGGTCTGCGGACTGACGCCCTGGGTGAGTCCGTCCGGGCCGGCCGGGGCGGGCAGCACCTGCCAGTCGAACCGTTCCTAAAGACTGAGTGGGAGTGAGTCCTGTTGCCAGGACTCCTGCTCAGCCGCGTGCCCCGAACGGTGTTGGGCACACTGGTCCCCCGCTTTCGCTCCACGGCCCGGTGGCGCGCATCGTGTGCGCGGTCCGGGCGGGTGGGGGCGGGTTTCCTCACGCCGTCGGGTGTCCGGTCGGGCCTGGACGGTCCGATGCCCACCACGATCACTCTGGTCGGGGTGGGGCGGTGCCGTCCGTCGCCGGATCGGATGCCCGAGAGCGCGTCGCCCGACCGCGATGCTCGCCGCATCGTGCCGGGACGTCAGACGTCGTGGGGTGGTCAGCGGTTTCTGCCAGTGCTGAGCACCCCACCGGCTGGTGTAGGCCGGGTCGACCGCGACGACCGCCACCTGCTGCTCGGCGGCCATCGACACCAGCCGGGCCTTGAGTTTCGCGGTGGGGAAGCGGGAGAGCAGGCGGCGGAAGCGCTTGTTGCGGCCGTGCCGCTCCCGGCTTGTGCCGTCGGTGAAGTCGAGGTCCTCGATGGCGATCGCGGCGGCCCCGCACCGTCGGGTGTAGTGCAG
>NZ_JBEZLR010000158.1:0-14146 GCF_040652275.1 Streptomyces sp. NPDC048275 | reverse complement strand
ACGATCGCCCGCGCCATGGGATCGGCGGACAGTGCCTGGCGCCAGGCGCTCGCCGCGACCACCATCGCCGACCTCGTCCGTGACACCGGCGTCAAAGCCGGCCCCTACGTCCTGGCCGGCATCCGCGACTGGCTCGCCGCCGACAAGGCCACCTGACCGCCCCCTTTGTCCCCACGCGGATGCGGTTCGAGGCCCGGGCGATCCACACACCGCGGCGAGAGGTCCCGTACCCCGGGATTCGATAGGAGGGCGGCCCTCGGCGATCATGGTGGTGGGAGCGCCGGGCTCGGGTTCGCCTGACGTAGCCAAGGAGATCGGCGGGAACGTCCGGCTTGCGCCGTCCCCTGTGGTGGAGAACGGTCAGCAGGACGCGTTCGCTGCTGCGCCGCGCCGCTGATGTCCTGAGCGTTCGGCCCGGGACGCCTACCGAACTGCGAGCCGTTCGGTGCGCAGGTGCAGTTGAGAGTCATCAGCCCGCGTAGAGGGTGGCGATGTCCAGGTCGTCGGGGGTGAGTTCGTAGACAGCACGCCTACGGTCGGCGTACGGCGCGTTCCACACCCGTCGACCAGGGCACGGTCGACGGGTGTGGCGTCGATCGCCTTCTCATGGGCGAATTCGACGGCGGCGTGCGTGCGCTCGACGTTCCTTCAAGCCCCTTCGGCCGAGACGGCGCGTGGTGATTCTCGGCCTCAGGGGAACCGTGCCGCGTGTGAACAGTCTCTACGGCAGGCCCCAGGCCGGACCCGGCTCGCTGACGGCGACCGGCGCGATGACGAGGTCGGGACGAGAGCCGGAGTGGACGAGCACCTCGTGGCCCCGGGGCAGGTCGATGGCGAGGGTGCCGTCGCCCAGGTCCTGGGTGCGGGCCGGGGTGCCGTCGTCCAGCAGCACGGTGAGGGGCCCGGTGAGGCCGTGCCGGAGCTTGAGCGGCTCGCCCGCCAGGCTCCTGATCCGGATGAACCGGGTCGTCCCCGCCTTTCGGACCGCGCTGACCAGAAAGGCGCCCTGGGTGCGGAAGTTGTGCAGGGTGACGTCCGCCCAGGAGGACGGGACGGCCGGGAAGACGCGGATCACGCCGCCCCAGCTCTGGCAGAACATGTCGTGCAGGGACTGCGAGGCGGACAGCGGCGTCTCGATGACCGGACCGGCCTCGGTGTAGTGCGTGTTGGCACGACAGGGGAAGCGGGTGGTGGGGTCGAAGAATTTCCGCAGGTACGTGATCGCGGTGTCGCCGTCGCCTGTCATGGCGTATATCGAGGCGGCCCCGGTGTAGCTGTAACCCCGGTGGGCGCTTGCCAACGCCTGCCAGTGTGCGACCGACTTGGCGATCAGGTCGCGGCTGCCGGGCTGGTCCCAGTTGACGAGGTACAGCGGGTACACCATGAGCAGGTGCGAGTAGTGGCGGTGGGACTGCGCGTACGGGGTGGAGGCGCCGATCATGAATCCGTTGTCGTCGACCGGGTACGGCGTGAGTCTGGCCAGCACCTCCTGCCAGCGCGGTGTCAACTCGTCGTCGATGCCGAGGAGTTCGGCGGACTCGAGGAGTGTCTGGCAGCCCCAGCGGATCAGGGCCAAGTCGTAGTTGGTGTCCTGCGGCGGCACGACGGGGTACTCGGGCGAGAGCGTGCTCGGCAGGTGGAGCTTGCCGTCGCTGCCCGGGGTGAGGAAGTGCAGGTAGTAGTTGATCGCCCGGCGCAGCACCGGGTAGATCGTGTCGCGCAGCAGGGACTTGTCCATGGAGTGCCGGTAGGACAGCCACACGTTGTGCAGCGCCCAGGTGAGGTTGCCGACCTCGGTGCCGCTGCCCGGCCTGCCCACCTCCCGGTTGGCGAACATGTCGGAGCTGCGGCCGACGCCGGAGCTGTCCGCACGGTAGGCGGCGGGTACGTTCGTGATGAGCTGTTCCTGGTTCTGACGCAGCGTGGTGGCGAGCGAGTCGAGTTCCGGGTGGTTGGAGCCGTGGATGAGCCAGTACTCCAGTTGGACGTTGAGGTTCCACCACACGGCGGGCCATGGAGTGGGCTCCAGCCACGGGCCGGAGGTGGCCATGACGGGGCCACCCGCGCGGCTGGCGGAGGCGACCTTGTAGAGCTGGATCCAGTGGAAGCTCTGCAGCCGCTGGTCAGGCAACGAGACGAAGCTCTTGCGGTAGAACGCGTGCCACCATCGGGTGTGCCGTCGCCTGAGAGCGCTGTACGACGCCGCGTTCCGGAGGTTGCGGAGCGAGGCGGCCTCTGCGGCGGTGCCGGAGGGCGAGCTGTGTCCGACGCTGAGCAGCAGGGAGTCGCCGGTGCGGTGATAGGCCGTGGCGGTCTGGCCGCCACCGGTGAGGGGCTGCAGCACCTGCTCGGTGCCGTCGGCGGCGGTCCGGGTGGTCCAGGGCGGGTTGGCGGTGTAGCCGGCGGGCGGGGCCTCGCTGATGCGCCGAGGGCTGACGGCCTCTTCGGGATGGAACGTCCAGGTGACTTGTTCGCCGCCGCCGGCCGTCACGCGGGCGGCTAAGACCTCGTCGTGGATGAGGGCGGAGAGGGTGAGCGTGCCCGCGGTGGTGGTGACGGTGCCGGTGAGCTCGGCGTTCCACAGACTCAGCCGCCAGTCGACTGACGTGATCGTGCCGACCGGTTCGAGCGTGAGGTGCCCGACCGGCAGGCGGCAGGTTCCCCAGCCGCTGCCGAACTCGGGCCGGTGGTCCTGGACGCTGGCGTGCTGGACGGTGAAGCGGATCTGGTTGGCGCCCGGCTCCTGGTAGACCATGCTGCCGAGCAGCCCGTCGCCGAGGAACGGGCCCTCATGCCACAGGGTGGGCAGCCTGGTCCACAGCAGGTCCTGGCCGCGCAGGAACTTCTCCCAGGCGATGTCGGTGGTCATGGTGTCGCGGAGTCTCCAGGGGCGTCTGCCGCCCCCGGCCGCCGGATCGGCGCCGCCGGACCGTCCCGGCTGTGCGGGCTGTTCGGCGTGGGCCGCCCCGGGCAGGGCCGCCACTGCCGCTCCGCCCATCGCGGTGCCGAGTACGGCTCTGCGGGGCAGCGGTGAGTGCTTCCCCGGCTGCGAGGTCATCATCGTCCTCCAGACCTGACGGATCACTGATACATCGGGTGTATCAGCGAACCTAAGGATGCTCCGCGTGCATGTCAATGACCTTGACAGCCAGGCAATCAGGCCACATATAGGCCACGGATGGGGAACAGATGGGGCAGGTGCAGTCTTCATGCGCACATCAGCAATCCTGGTCGAAGTCCTTGACTCATCCGATGTATTGAGGTTGCCTGCGTTCGCGTTCCTCACTACGCGTCCCTCATCGCGCATTCCCCGTTCGGCCCGTGGCCGACTCCCGACCGGAAGGACGGCGCCGCATGCGCAAGGTCATGATCCGGTACGTGTTCACGGCTCCCCTGGCAGCACTGGCACCGGTTCTCCTGATCGTTTCCGGCGAGCGCGGCCGCGTCCTGCCGCCACGGACCGACTCGGGCCCGTCGACGTACCACCGCTCCGCTCTGCAGACGTCGTTCCTCGCCCCGGACGCCGGCCACACGGCGGACCAGGACGGCGCCGCGTACACCGCGACCACCGGCTCCTGGTACTACCTGACCGGCGTCGACGTGCTCGGCGCGCGGGCCGCGGGCCGTGTCGTCGCGCTGGGCGACTCGATCACCGACGGATCCGGGTCGACAGCGAGCGCGAACCACCGCCGGCCCGACCGGCTCTCCGCCCGGCTGCGCGAACTGCCCCCCGCGCGAGCGCCTCAGCGTGCTGAACGCCGACATCGCGGGCAACCGCGCGCTGCTGGACGGCACCGGCCCCAGCGCCCTGTCCCGGCTGGACACCGACGCGCTCTCCCACAGCGGCGCGCGCGCCTTGATCGCCATGGAGGGCATCAACGACATCAAGGGCAGCCCCGACCAGACCGATCCCGCCGCCACGACGCCGGGCTCCAGGCGATGGCCGACGCGATCGACCTCCACTCATTCATCGGAAAGGACATGCGATGAACAGGAGATCCGTCTTACGGGCGGGGGCCGGCCTGCTGGCCGGCGGCGCCTCGCTCGCCCTGCCGCCAGCCTCACTCGCCGACGCCGCGACGGCCGCCGACCCGACCGACGGCTGGACGCAGACCTCGTTCACGTACAGCTGGCAGAAGCCCTGGAACCTCGACCTCAGCGACCGGCACAGCTACAGCGGCGGCGTCCACCGTATGTGGGTGTACGCCACCGACGAGCCGTTCGAGGAGGGCAGCTCCACCGACCCGCGCACCGAGATGCGCTGGAAGGCTGACTACAAGACCGGTGACCACATGTGGGACGCCGACGTCTACCTCCCGTCCGGCACCGACGGCGCCTCCTTCGTCCAGATCCTGCGAAGCATCCACCCCTCGGGCACCCCCGCCACCGACATCATGCTCAACGCCTACAACACCAATGGCGGCACCGTGCGGCGCTACGACGGCACGGTGCTCAAGACGGGCGCGTACAACACCTGGTTCAACGTGAAGATCGCCCACGAGGCGGGCACCGGGACCGGCACCATCAGGGTCTACTTCGACGACTCCCTCGTCCTGACCGTCGACGACCGGGGACCCGCCACCCGCTACTTCAAGAACGGCGTGTACAACCACGGTTCCGGCCGCGCCGAGGCCCGCTTCCGCAACATCCGCTACTGGACACGGTGACCGGACCATGCGCAGACGACAGGCTCTCGCCGTGCTCGGCGGCACCCTCGTGGCGGGCACGGCCGGCGCGACCGGGCGGGCGTACGCCGCCGACGAGGTGTACTTCCAGAATCGCGGCAGCGTCGAGGGCTGGGACTACGCCTACACGCAGAAGGACGGCGTGATCGCGACCGTCGACGCCCCGGTGTACAAGGGCGCCCACTCCCTGGAGGCCACCCAGACGTACATCGGCGAAACGGGTGGCTACCACTCGGAGGTCATCCAGCGCGGCGCGCAGAGCGTCGGCGAGGACAAGTACTACGGCCAGGCGATCCGCCTCGCCCCCGACTGGGAGTTCCACGACCAGAACGTCACCTTCCAGCAGTGGTCCCCCGAGGACCCGGAGGGCCCGTGGTTGCTGATGTTCGTCATCGGCGACGAGATCCGCTTTGGTGGCTCCGGCGGTATCAAGGGCACGGTCGGCGCCATCACGGCCCTGCGCGATACGTGGGTGCGCGTCGTCGCCCGCCTCAAGCTGGCCGGCGACGGCGCGGGCGCCTTCGAGGTCTGGCTCAATGGCACGAAGACCGTCAGCATGACCGGCATCACGGTCCTTCCGTCGACCTCGCGGACCATTCGCTGGTCGAACGGGATCTACTGCACGGCCTGGCGGGACGGCACACCCAGCGGCCCCGACGTGCTGACGATCCACCACGACAACCACCGGATCGCCTCGTCCTACACGCTCGCCGAACCGGCCAACTGGTCCTGAGCACGCCGCGTCTTGGCCGGAGTTGTGATGGTCGTCTTGAGGTGCTGGGTGGGGTGGTCGTTTCGGCTTCCCCGTTGTCACGTCTCTGCCACCCCGGCGAGGTCGAGCAGCTTGTGTCTGACGACGGGTGGCAGGGCGGGACCCGCTGCGGCAGCGAGCCCGCAGCCAGGGGCGTGAGCCGCCGCAGGATGTGGTCGGGGGCGCCCGTGGGTCCCGTACTACGACTGGGCGGGCCGCTGGAAGGGCTCGCAGCACTACCAGATGTACGCCGCGGACATCGACGCGGTCGCCCCGCAGTCGGTGAACGTGTCACCGCAGCAGGCGATGAAGCCGCCGAAGCCGCAGAGCTGGGGCTCGCAGCTGGCCACTCTGATCCGCCGCTACACGTCGGTGATCGGGTCCGACCGGGGTTTCCTCCTCCTGATGGTGCTCCTGCCCGCCGTCCTCGGCGTCGTGAGCGTGCTGATCCCGGCCAAGTCCGGCCTCGCCTTCGGCCCTCCCCCACCCGTGCCGCTCTCAACACCCCGCGCTCGCAGCCGACTTGGGCGTCATGAGTGGCAGCCTGCCCCGCGCCGCAACAAGGTCCGCGGTAGTTCTCGAAGGCGGAGAAGACGTCGGCCCAGGTGTCGTAGCCGAAGAAGTTCAGCGCCTCCTCCGGCGGACCGAAGTAGGCGACGGAACCGCCGATGGGAATCCGGGTCGCCGCTCGTGGCTCCGGCGCCGGGTCCATGGTCAACCACAGCCTGTTCGTGGCCACGGCCAATCCGATCGAGCACCGGCTGCTGTTCGAACGTTTTCTGAGCGAGCGGCGGACCTCGCTTCCGGACATCGACCTGGATGTGGAGTCGGCCCGACGCCTGGATGTCTACGACAAGATCATCGAAAGGTTCGGGCGCGATCGGGTCGCGGTCACCGGCATGCCCGAGACCTACCGGGCCCGCCACGCCCTGCGCGACACCGGCCTCGCCCTCGGGCTGGCCCCGCAGGTCGTGGACGAGATCGCCAAGTCGTTCCCGCACATCCGCGGAGCCCTGGCCGAGCTGCCGGAACTGCGCGGACTTGCCGCTCGGGCAGGCGAGTTCGGGCCGCTGTGGGAGCTGGCCGAGGGCCTGGACGCGCTGCCCCGCGGCTACGCCATGCACCCCTGCGGCGTCATCCTGTCCGACGCGAGTCTGCTGGAGCGGCTGCCGGTACTGCCCACGCCGGGCGGCTACCCGATGGTGCAGGCCGATCAGGAGGACGTCGAAGACCTCGGACTGCTCAAGCTCGACGTCCTGGGCGTGCGGATGCAGTCGGCCATGGCGCACGCCGTCACCGAGATCCGCCGCACCACCGGCCGCCAGATCGACCTCGACAACCCCGACCACGTCGACCTCAACGACCGGCTCGCCTTCGAACTCATCCAGGCCTCGGACACCGTGGGCCTGTTCCAGCTCGAGTCCCCCGGCCAGCAGGACCTGGTGGGACGGCTGCAACCGCGGCACATGCAGGACGTCATCGCAGACATCAGCCTCTTCCGGCCCGGCCCGGTCTCCGGCGGCATGCCCGCCCTCTATATCGCCGCCCGGCACGGGGCCGCACCCCACTATCCGCACCCAGACCTGGAGCCGATCCTCAACGACACCTACGGCGTCGTCATCTGGCACGAGCAGATCATCGCGATCCTGTCGAAGATGACCAGCTGCGACCGCGCGGCGGGCGACGTCGCCCGCCGCGCCCTGGCCGACCCCGACCGCCTGCCGAAAGTCGAGCAGTGGTTCCGGCGTACGGCCGGCGAGCGCGGATACAGCCCTGCCGTGCTGAACGAGGTGTGGGAGATCGTCTCCAGCTTCGGCGCGTACGGCTTCTGCCGCGCGCATGCGGTCGCCTTCGCCGTCCCCGCCCTCCAGTCCGCCTTCCTGAAAGCGCATCACCCCGCCGCCCTGTATGCCGGGCTGCTGGAGCACGACCCGGGCATGTGGCCGCGCCGGGTCATCGTCGCCGACGCCCGCCGCCACGGCGTCGCGGTCCTGAACGTCGACGTCAACCACTCCCAGGCGCGGCACAGCGTCGAACAGGCCCCACAGGGCTGGGGCGTGCGACTGGCCCTGTCCACGATCAAGGGCATCAGCGAGCACGAAGTCGCCCGCCTGGCGGCCGGTCAGCCCTACACCTCGCTCCAGGACCTGTGGCAGCGGGCGAGACCCTCCCTGCCCCTCGCGCAGCGGTTGATCCGGATCGGCGCCGTCGACGCCCTCGCCGCAGATCTGACCCGGCGGGATCTGCTGCTTCAGGCCACCGAGCTGCACCGGCAGGTCCGCGCCCGCGCCGCCACCGACGGGCAGCTCCCCCTGGGCGGCGAGCTGGTCACCGCCGGCCCCAGCGGGCTGCCCGAGATGACCAGCCGCGACAAGCTGGGTGCCGAGCTGGACGTCCTGTCCATCGATGTCTCCCATCACCTGATGGAGCACCATCACCGGCTGCTGCGTGAGCTGGATGCCACCGACGCCGCCCACCTGCGCAACCTGCATCCCGGGCAGAAGGTGCTGGTGGCCGGGGTGCGGGCATCCACGCAGACCCCGCCGATCCCGTCGGGCAAGCGGGTCATCTTCGTCACCCTCGAAGACGGCTCCAAACTGGTCGACATCGCCTTCTTCGAAGACAGCCACGACGCCTGCGCGCACACCGTGTTCCACTCCGGGATGCTCCTGGTGCGCGGCACCGTCGAAGCCCGCGGCCCGCGCCGCACTGTCGTCGGCGAGATGGTGTGGGACCTGGAAGAAGTCGCCGCCGCCCGCCGCGACCACGGCCCCCAGGCCGCCCTGGATCTGCTCGGCCGCACCACGCCCGCCCCCACCCCAGCCCAACCCGCAGCACCGCAGCGGACGCTCGCCGACGGCACCGCCGGGGCCCGCCTGCACCCGTACGCCGACCTCCAGCCCGCCGGCAGCCGCTCCGCCGATCTCCGTCGTCTCGGGCACCGCAGCCCGGGAAGCGCAGGGTGATCACCATGGGCGAAAAGAGCATCCTCCAGATCCGGTTCGACCTCCCGCCGGGCCACGATTCCGAACTCCTGGAGAGGCTGCGCCGCCTCCTGGAGGACTTCACGCCACGCGTGCAGATGCTTCAGCCGGACAGCGCCGTCGCGGACCTCACTGGCAGCTTGCGGTTCTGGGACCGGGACGCCCGCGGCATCACCGAACTCATCCAGCTGCGCGCGCTCGCCCTGTACGGGGTGCGCAGCGGGGCGGGGGCCGCCCCCAACCGAATCCGACGGGTTCGCGGATTCCTGCACCTCTCCGACGGGGAACTTGAGGCCATCGGCCACTGAACGACGGCCTGGGCGTTGGGTTGCGCGTGCGCGATTGGGCCGCGGAGGGAATACGGCCTGGGAGGGCTAGAGTGCTGTCAGTGCCCGTTGATAACGTGCTTCGTCCAGTCGTGGAGTTCATGAAGGGACAGGGTACGTGCGGGATGTGACATGCCATCAGGTCGGCGAGCAGCGGTTGGCCGAGGCGCTCGACGACATCGACGGGCGGGCCTACACGCGGTGGCACTCGCTGCGGTACGGCAGCATCTCGCCGACGCTGATCCGGGCCATGGCGGACGAACTGCTCGACCATGTCGCCGCGCGAACGGTGACGGAGCCGGGGCTCGACGCTGCGGCCGGCACGGTCGCCGTCACTGCCGCGGAGTGTGTGCACGGAGTGCTGAGCATCATGTGCTTCCCGAACGGGGACCAGGAACTCCGGTTCCCCCTCGTCGGGGAGCGGATCAGCACGGACCCGGACGACGACGAGTTCGGGGACGGGCCCATCACCTTCCGGGACGTCGTCAGGGAGGCGCCCACCGCGCGGACCTGGCTCGACATGTTCGAGATGTGTGTCGTCAGCGGGCATGTGTGGGACTGGGAGCGGGTCACCGGGCTGCTGCTGCGCGGCGACTACGCGCCCGCCATCCGTGACGGCGTGCCCTACAACCGATACACCTCCGTCTCCGACCCCGCCGACCTCGCCGCCATGGACGCCCTGTGCCCCTATCTCACCGAGGCGGCCGGGCATCTGCCCCGCGACTGGCCGACCGTTCCGCTGCGCAAGCCGGACGCCGGGGAGCGCGCGGAGGCCGCCCGGCGGCTCGACGAGGTCGGCGACGCGCTGAGCGCGGACCAGCGGCTGCTCCGCGTACTCCTCGACGACGACCAGCACGCCTTCGAGGACGCCCTCGTCGCCCGGCTGGTCGCATACCGGGAGAGCGTCGAGGCCGATGCCGGTGATCCCGCGCCCCGATCCCTCCTCCCCCTCGGCACCCTCGCCCTGGCCTGCCTCGCCGTCCAGGTCCATGGGTGGGAACTCGGTGTCCGGTCCGGGTATCTGCCGTACGGTCTGCTGGGATCGCCGGACGCGCCGCGCCGGGCGGCGGAGGGGAACCGGAACAACTTGGGCTACTGGGCCACCAAGTAGGCCACCCGGGGGGTGCCCCTATCTCCTTCGTCAAGCTCGGAGAGGATGGGCGCCATGGTGGACGTGGGTCAGGGGCTGGACTAGGGCGCGTGTGGTGTTGTGATCATGGTTGGGTTTTGAGGTGGCGGATCCACAGGAGTCCGGCGCATAACTCGAGACCGGCCAGGTAGCTTTCAGGGTCTTTGTCGTAGCGGACGGCCAGGCCGCGCCAGTCCTTGATCTTGTTGATGGTGCGCTCGATGCTGTTGCGGAGTTTGTAGAGCTCTTTGTCCCAGGTGACGGGCCGGCCGCCGCGGGAGCCGCGGCCCTTGCGATGGCCGGCTTGGTCCTTCTTCTCGGGGATGACGGCTTTGATGCCGCGTTTGCGCAGGTGGGAGCGGTTCTTGCGGGAGGAGTAGGCCTTGTCTGCGGCGATCGCGTCCGGGCGGGTGCGGGGCCGGCCGACCGGGCCGGGGACGCGGATCTTGTTCAGGACGGAGATGAACTGCGGGCTGTCTCCGACCTGCCCCGCGGTGATCTTCATCGACAGCGGCAGGCACTGCGGAACGCGGGACAGATGCAGCTTCGTGGTGAGCCCACCACGGGAACGGCCCAGGTCAGCAGCAGCGAGTCGGGCCTTTCGCCGGCGCCTTACGCGTCGGCGTTCTTCCCGTTCCACATCTGGCTGCCCGTCTTGTTCCCCTTCGGCGCCCCTTTTTCCGCGGCGGCTTTCTCCATCGCCTCCAGGGTCTCCGGCTCCACGATCATCCCCGCCGCGTCGTGATGGGCCCTCGCGGTGGTCGAATCCACGCTGACCAGCGACAAGTCCACCAGACCCCGCTTCGCCGCCTCGGCGATCGCTCCCTGGAAGACCGCGGTGAACACCCCGGCGTCCCGCCACTGCCGAAACCGGCCGTAAACGGTCGACCAGCGCCCGAACCGCTCGGGCAACTCCCGCCATTTCGCCCCGTTCCGGAACCGCCAGACCACACCCTCGAAGTGCAGACGCAGGTTCTCCGGGTACGGCCCATACTCGCCGATCGGCAGGAACGGGGAGATGAACTCCCACTCGTCATCGGACAGTTGAGGTCGAGACACCCCACCGTTCTACCTCAGGACCCCCAACCCTCCCAGGCCGGGGGTTCCCGAGATCACAACTCCGCACACGCCCTAGATGGGTCGCACGGCGGTGCACTACTGCGCCGTGCAAGGAGATGTTGCTGGCCTGAAGGCCCGCGTGAGCCCTTCCACGAGCGTCCGGTCGATGCGGTAGAGCCGCGCTCGCTCGTCCCGCTGGAGCAGCCGGCCCGTGCTGGCCGGGCCGACGCGGCGCTGCACCGCCTGGACGCTGGTCAGGGTCCCGCCGATCTTTGTCGGCGGGATCGGGGCCGCCGGATGGTCGGCGAAGTACTGCTGCACTTCGTCGTAGGAGGCCGTGCCGCCCAGGTCGGCGATTCGCCGAAGTACCGCCCGGGCACCGGGCATCAGCGAGGCGATCATGCGGAACAGCACCTGGTCGCTCCAGCCGTCCCCGATGTCATCGCTGCTCAGGTCCTGCGGGTCGGGCCGGGGGTCCACGGCCGCGGCTTCCGGCCAGCCGGTAGGAACAACAGGACGTAGCCCGTAGGCCGCCTGGACCGCGGCTATCGCCTGCTCGTAGGTGTCCGTTTCGGTGTCGATCGTCAGCCGCACGCCGCCCCCTCGGTGATCGCTGCCGTCATCCTTCCCCACCGGCACCGGCACCGGCACCGGCACCGGCACCGGCACCGGGTCAGGCGTACCCGACGGCCGGTCTCTGTCCACAGGGAAAATCACTTTTCATACCGGCATGAGCGACGACACCGCGCCGCCGTCGGCCCGGCGGTTATCTCGGGTGCCGAGAGCGCGACAGGCGTGTTACCTGACTTCGGCGTTTCCGCAGTTCAGAGTGTCTGGTGCTGCCCCTAGTTCAGAGAAGGCATGTGAGACAAGTATCCCTCGGCGACCCGTGCCTGACAGATATCTACGGGTTGTTCAGGCATATATGGCACGTTCGTGACGTGGGTACCGACCTCTGACTTCGGTTCGGCCGAAACGAGGTCGTAAATCGGATGCCATCGTCAAGCGGTAGACAGGAGCACGGTGGCACCACTTCCGGGGACCTCCCTGTCGCTGTCGGCTCAACGCCCAGCTACCGAGCTGCCGCATCCTGGCGGTGGGACCCGACCGGCGACGCCGCCTGTCACGGCCGGGCCTGAACCAGCCCCGCCCGCAGAGCGTCCTTACTGGCACCCGACACACATCCCGGGAGCCGCCGCACCATGAGCACACCCTTACCGCCCTCCTGGTCACACTGTGGGCACGGTGCGGACCCGGCCACCGACCCGATCGGCTGCCGCGGTATCCATGTCTCCGGCCACACCGTATGCCTGGCCCACCTCACCGACATCGACCGCACCGCCTACCTGACCGGCCTGACCCCCGGCGCCGGCATAGACCACCGCGGCACTCCCTTCACTCAAGATCTGCTGGTGGCCCTTCTCTACGCTCTACAGGACCCCTCCTCCGGCGAACCTCACCTCGGCCGCGCCCGGTTCGACGAGGCGCAATTCTTCGGAGCTGCCGTGTTTGATGGGGCTCAGTTCGCTGGCGACGCCACTTTCGAATGGGTCCGGTTCCCCGGGCCCGCCGCATTCAACGGGGCGCAGTTCTCCGGTGGCGCCCAGTTCGTCGGGACGGAGTTCTCCGGCGACGCCGGGTTCGAAGGAGCTCGGTTCACCGGCGACACCGAGTTCGGAGGGGCGCGGTTTTCCGGCGAAGCCCAGTTCAGGGGGGCGCACTTCTCCGGTGGCGCCGATTTCGACAGGGCGCGGTTTTCCGGCGAAGCCCAGTTCGTCGGGACGGAGTTCTCCGGCGACGCCGATTTCGCGTATGCGCAGTTCTCCGGAGTCGCCAATTTCCAGTGGGCGCAGTTCTCCAGCATCGTCGAGTTTCTCTGTACGCAGTTCTCCAACACTGCCTGGTTCAGCAGGGCACAGTTCTCCAACGCTGCCTGGTTCGAAGGGGCACAGTTCTCCAGCACCGCATCGTTTTTCGAGGCGTTGTTTGAGAATGCGCCGATGCTGGGGCCGTTGGTGTGTGCGGGACAGGTGGTGTTGTCCGGGGCGGCGTTCGTGCTGCCGGCGACGTTGGAGATAGCCGCAGAGGAGGTGGTGTGTGAGCGGACGCGGTGGGAGTCGACGGCGACCGTGCGGGTGCGGTACGCGGCCGTGGACCTCAGTCACGCGGTTCTGACCGCCCCCGCCGCGGTCATCGCCCATAGCACCCCCTTCACCCTCCGCAGATACGTTGGCGCTGTGAGCGAGGACCTGCTGGTCGTTTCCGGCGCGCGGCCGCGCGTCTCGGACCGGGTGCGGGTCGTCTCGGTGCAGGGCGTGGATGCCGCGCATTTGGTGCTGTCAGACGTCGACCTGGCAGACTGCCTGTTCTCCGGGGCCTTCCACCTCGACCAGATCCGTCTGGAAGGCCGCACCACCTTCGCCGACGTCCCCACCCGCTGGCGCCGCCGCGGCATTCGGCCAATTCGCTGGACCCGTCGACGTGTGCTTGCTGAGGAACATCACTGGCGCGCGCACACCGCCGGCCAGCCCGCCCTTTCCGCGGGCGAAGACCCCGAGCCCCATCTGTGGCGTCCCGGACCGCACCACATTGACCCCGCCCGCACCCCCGACCCAGAAGACGTCGCCGCGCTGTACCGGCAGCTACGCAAGGCCTTCGAGGACGGCAAGAACGAACCCGGCGCCGCCGACTTCTACTACGGCGAGTGCGAGATGCGCCGCCACGATGGAACTGGCACTACTCAGGGCGAACGCCGCCTGCTGTGGGGCTACTGGCTGCTGTCCGGCTACGGCCTGCGCGCCTCCCGTGCCTTCACATGGCTGCTCGCCGCCATGTCCTTGACCGTGCTGCTCCTGATGGGCCTCGGCCTGCCCACCCACGACCCCGACCCCGCCACCACCGGTACCCTTCACGGCAGCAAGATCAGCCTCAACACCAGCACCCCAGGCCCCGCCCTGCGCGGCGGATGGCCGCAGCGCATGACCTGGGTTCGTGCAGAGAGGGCCGCCCGCATCGCCGTCAACTCGGTGGTCTTCCGCTCCAGCGGGCAGAACCTCACCACCGCCGGCACCTACATCGAGATGACCTCTCGCCTCCTCGAACCCACCCTCCTCGCCTTAGCCTCGCCGTTTCGGTTGGGGTGATGAGGCGTCGCCGAGGGGTATCTGCCGGGTGGCCGAGGTGATTTCGGTGCTCGGGCATGGCGGAGTCCC
>NZ_JBEZLR010000157.1:0-14209 GCF_040652275.1 Streptomyces sp. NPDC048275 | reverse complement strand
GGGTCCGGTGGCCCGGCCGGACAGAGCCTGAAAGGGACCGGCCCCGCCAGGAAAGTGTGATGGACATGACGATCGCCGTGACGGGTGGAACCGGACGGCTCGCAGGCCGTCGCTGGAATCGAGAACGGAGATGAGACACACGCCGCTCAAGCCGTCCGCCCCGCCGTGGTCTCGGTAGCCGCAGCCCCTACCACCCCTCCCCCCACCTACCTGAAGGCGACAGTTCGATGAGCAGTACCGGCAACGTAATACTCAGTAATCAACTGAACACGCGTGAGACGTCCGAGTCGGCAGTCGCGATGTTCGACGAGCACGGGACGGTGGTCGCATGGACGCAGGCCGCCGAGCGGCTCGTCGGGTACTCCGCCGGGGACGTGGTGGGCCGCTCTGTCGCACTGGTCCTGCCATTTCCCGAGGAAGCGCCGACGACAGCGGCGTTCGTCGAGCGGTGCCGTGCCCGAAATGGCTGGTCGAGGACGACGGCGGTGCGTCACCGAGACGGCCGCATGCTCGACATCAACCTGCGGGTCTCGATGCTGTGGGGGCAGGACGGAACAGTCCGGTGGCTCATCTCCGTGACCGGCAATGGCACGCTCTCCCCACAGGCAATGAACGGATCGGTGCGGGAGTCGCTCCTTACCCGCGCACCGATCGGCATCGTCGTTCGTGACCCGCAACTGCGCTGCACCTGGGTGAACGACACGATGGAGTGCCACGACGGCATTTCCCTTGACCGACGGCTCGGACGGCGATTCACCGATGTGCTGCCCGGTGTCAAGGCCGAAGCAGTCGAGGCAGCGATGCGGCAGGTACTCCACAGCGGCACCACCAAGGTCCACCAGTACCGGATGTGGCCGTCAACGAGTCCGCGCCAGGAGCACACAATGGCGGCTTCGTTCTTCTGCCTTCAGGACGCCGACGGCCAAGCGCTGGGGGTGTGCACCATCAACGTCGATGTCACCGAGAGCCGGCACGCGCGCGAGCGCCTCGCCATCCTCGGTGAAGCCAGTACGCGCCTTGGCAGGACCCAGGACGTGATGCAGACCGGCCAGGAACTGGCCGATCTTGCGGTGCCCCTGCTCGCCGACTTCGCCGTCGTCGACCTGGAGCAGTCGGTCTCGTTCGGCGAGGGGCCCCCGGTCCGCACCGGCTCGATGGACGGGCGCCTCCCGGTGCTCCGACGTGCCGGTCTGGCCTCGATCCACCAAGGGGTCCCGGAATCCCCTTGGGTGCGCGGTGACCGCGTGCCCATGACGCCCGCCGCACCCCTCACCGATGTCGTGCGCACCGGGAGGCCCCACCTGGAGCCGCTCCTGGACACGGCTCCGGGCACGTGGATCGATGAGGACCCGGTGCGGGCGCAGAAGATCCATCAGCACGGCATGCACTCCGTGATGATCGTACCCATCCGTGCGCGGCGCGCCCTGCTGGGCGTGGTGTTGTTCATCCGCACCGAGGACCCGGTGCCGTTCCAGGAAGTGGATCTGCTTCTCGCCGAAGAGCTCGTCAGTCGCGCCGCACTGTCGTTGAACAACGCTCGCGAACACACCACGTGCCTCGCGCTTCAACGCAACCTGCTGCCCCGCCGTTTGAGGGGCGGCGTGGCGGTCGAGGCGGCCTCGTGCTACCTGCCCGCCGACATGGACAACGGCGTCGGGGGCGACTGGTTCGATGTGATCCCGCTGTCCGGCGCCCGGGTGGCCCTCGTCGTCGGCGATGTGATCGGTCACGGCATCAACGCAGCCGTGACCATGGGCAGGCTCCGCACCGCCGTACACACGCTCGCCGACATGGAGCTGCCCCCGGACGAACTGCTGGCCCGCCTCGATGACACGGTCCAGCGACTGGCCGAGGAAGGCGCCGACGCCCCCGACCAGACCCCCGCGATGCTGGGCGCCACCTGTCTGTATGCCGTCTACGACCCGGTCACCCGCCGGTGCGCCATGGCGCGGGCCGGGCACCCCCCGCCCGCGATCATCGACCCGCAGGGCCGGGTCACCTTCCCCGACCTTCCCACCGGAGCCCCACTCGGCATCGGGCTGGGGGCCCACTTCGAGGCCGTGGAGTTGGAACTGCCCGAGGGAAGTCTCCTCGCCCTGTACACCGACGGCCTGATCGAGACCCGCGATCACGACATCGACGTGGGGATGCGCCGCCTGGGCACCGCCCTGGCACAACCGGATCGATCCCTGGAAGACCTCTGCGCCCGCGCGACGGAGACCTTCCCGGATCAGGCACCGTTCGACGACGTCACCCTGCTCCTGGTGCGGACCCGCTCACTCAGCCCCGCCCAGGTGGCCTCCTGGACGCTGCCGAGTGACCAGACCGCTGTCCGCAGTGCCCGGCACATGGCAGCCCGCCAGCTGGCCGAATGGGGCCTGGAAGGTCTCGAGGACTCCACGAAGCTGATCGTCAGCGAACTGGTCACCAACGCCGTCCGTCACGGCACCGGGCCGATCAGTCTGCGTCTGATCAAGCACCAAGTCCTGACCTGCGAAGTGTTCGATGCCAGCGACTGCTACCCACGTCAGTCTCGCGCACGCACCATCGACGAGAACGGCCGCGGCCTCTTCCTGGTCGCCCAGCTGTCCCGCAGATGGGGCACCCGCTCGGTATCGGGCGGCAAGGTCGTCTGGGCCGAAGAAGACCTGGCCTCCGCACCCTCACACGCACGGGCCTTCGGTACTCCGCCCGGACTCGAGGAGCAGCTTGCCTGCTAGGACCTGTCCGACGGATCATGGTCAAGCGATGAGGCACTGCCAGCGGTCTGGTTGGGGCTGTGGGGGATGCTAGGGACCTG
Source organism: Streptomyces sp. NPDC048275 (assembly GCF_040652275.1). Lineage (NCBI taxonomy): Bacteria > Bacillati > Actinomycetota > Actinomycetes > Kitasatosporales > Streptomycetaceae > Streptomyces > Streptomyces sp. NPDC048275. Next base: position 11,409 of record NZ_JBEZLR010000157.1, on the reverse strand, counting down.
ACTACATAGGGAGGTCCCAGGTGGCGATACCGCCGTGGTGGGAAGAACTGGTAGGCGTCAGCGACATCCTGGTGGATGCTGACCGTGCCGAGGCCGAGAGCTGGCGAGGTGTCGTTGGCGACATCGTTGCGGAGGATCAGGACGACGTTCCGCCATTGACGATTCGGCTGGGCACTCTGGGGAGCGCCTACGGCGAGCACGCGGCCGAGTTCACGGCGGAGCAGACCCAGCGGCTGTTTCGTCTCCTGGAGGAGGTCCTGGTGAAGGGTGGTGATGACGAGAGGGACGCCGTTGCCACCGGCTTCTTTGAGGCGCTGTTGAACGCCTGGGACAAGGGGCTCGACCTCAACTCCGTCTGGGCGGCCGTAGGCCCGCAATCCCGTGCTTACTGCCGTGCCTGGAACGCCTTCACGGGTGTCGAAACTCCTAGCTGGATGCGCTGAGTTCTGGCGGCTGGTCAGGAGCGGAGCCACAGGCGTATCGATGCGACCGTGACGGTGCCGTGGAAGACGTAGGCGCGCTTGTCGTACCTCGTCGCCACGCGATGAACTCCCGCATACCGGCAGTGAGATGGAGGCGCACGTTGTCCCAGACGAGCACGATGGGCCCGCCGAGCTGAACGCGGGCCCGCACGACCAGGTCGCGCAGGTTCCGCCAGCCGAAGCCCTTCGGCTGCCCCAGGCGGCCCCGGTACTCGCGTACTGCGTAGAACATCCGCGAGCGGCGGCCCGGCTGGTAGCAGACCATCCCCGCCATCGACACCCGGCCCGTTCCTCTTACCCGTACCCGCACCACGGGTGTGCAGCCCCCCGGCGGCCCCAGGTCCTGGAGCGCGGCGGCGTCAGCGACTGGCCGGCCTCGTCCTGGAAGACGATCCAGGCACCGAGCGCCGCCGCGGTGCTTTTACCCGCGGACGTCCTTCTTCCACAACTCGACCGCCGTGTCGTCGCGTTCAATGGCCCGGCGGGCGGGCTGCTGCCACGACCAGCCGTGCCGCCTCAGCAGCCGCCACGTTCCTTGGAGCGTGTACGAGACGTGGAACATGCTGCCTGCCATCAGGCCATGTCCGAGCCGTGGAGCAGGAGTTGGGCCACAGCGATGCCGGCCACCACGATTGCCGCTCGGAACGGCCACCGGCTGCCGGGCTTCGACGGCACAGCCGTACCCGTGACCGCGACGAATACGGCCACCGCTGCCAGTGCCCAGCCCGTGACTCCGACCGGCCCAGGCCGTCCCACGACGATAACGCCCACGGCCGTCAGCATCACGAACGGCGCCAGCCACCGGCAGGCCGGACGGCCCAGCCGCTGTGGCAGCCCGCGCACACCGGTCGCAAGGTCGTCCTCGATGTCCGGAAGCACGTTCGAAAGGTGGGCTCCTGCTCCCAGCAGGGCCCCGGCAGTCACCGCCCACCAGGTGGGCCAGGACGGCGAGGGCAGACCGAGGGTGACGAAGGCCGGCAGCGAGCCGAAGCCCGCGGCATAGGGCAACGGTGACAGCATCGTGTGCTTCAGGCGGAGGTTGTACGTCCAGCCGGCGGCCACGCCCCCCAGGTGTGCCGCTCCCGCGGCGACCCCGCTCAGCAGCGACAGCGGCACGCACAACCCCAAGGCCGTCCCGGCCGCGGCGGCCGCCGTCCAGCGCGGGAGCTCGCCGGTGCCCACCGGCTTGTCGCGGCGCCCGCAGGTCATGTCGCGCTGGGCATCGGCCGCGTCGTTGCACCAGCCGATCGAGAGCTGACCGGCCAGCACGGCCACGGCTACCGCCACCGACCCGGCCGCCCCGCGGCCCGCCACCAGGGCCATGACCGTTACGAACACGGTCACGGCGACCGTCGGCTCCGGGTGGCAGGAGCGCAGCAACGCCGGGACACGGTGTGTCGTGCGCGAGAGGACCCCAGACGAGTGGAGAGACACGTACGCAGGGTAATCGGGTGTCCCAGGCGAGGAAGGCATGAACGACATGCGTGTCCCCGTGATCGTCGAGCATGCCCCTTCCCCGCCCACCGCGGCGCACCGGACGGCCGTGCCTGCAACAGCCACCACCATCGCAGCCGTCCGTACCGTGCTGCCGCCGCACCGTTACGCCCAAGAGGACCTCACCGAGCCGATTGGCGACCTGTGCCTGCCCCCGGGAGCGGACCGCGCCGTGCTGCGCCGGCTCCACGCGGCTGCCGGGGTGCGTACGCGTCATCTCACCCTGCCGATCGACCGGTACGCCGTTCTTCTCGGCGACTTCGGGCACAGCAACGCCGCATGGATGGCGGCGGGCCTCGAACTGGGCGAGGAAGCCCTCACCGGCGCGCTGCAGGAGGCGGGGCTCGGACCGGCCGATATCGACCTGCTGGTGTGCGTCTCCATCACCGGCGTCGCCGCTCCCTCGCTCGACGCCCGGCTTGCCGGGCGCATGGGGCTGCGGCCCGACGTCAAAAGACTTCCTGTCTTCGGCCTCGGCTGTGTCGCGGGCGCCGCCGGCCTCGCCCGGGTGCACGACTACCTTCGCGGGCACCCCAACGACACCGCCGTGCTGCTCACCGTCGAACTGTGCTCGCTGACGCTCCAGCAGGGCGACGGCTCCCGCGCCAACCTCGTTGCCGGCGCCCTGTTCGGTGACGGCGCGGCAGCGCTCATCGCACGTGGCAGTGGCAGTGCCCGACCGGACGCAGTCGGGCCCTTCGTGGTCGCCACGCGCAGCCGCCTGTATCCGGACACCGAACAGCTCCTGGGATGGGACATCGGCGCCAACGGATTCCGCGTCGTGATCGATGCCGGTGTTCCCGGCATCGTCAGGGACCACTTTGGCCGACACTTGCGTGCCTTCCTGGCTGAACACGGCCTGACCACCGATGACATCGGAACCTGGGTGTGCCACCCGGGAGGCCCCAGGATCCTCTCCGCGGTGAGCGACACCCTCGGCCTGCCCGGCGACGCCCTGGACTCCGCACGGCGCTCCCTCGCGACGGTGGGGAACATGTCATCCGTGTCGGTACTGCACATCCTGCAGAGCATCCGCGAATCACGTCGACCCGCGCCCGGTACGTGGGGGCTGCTGCTGGCGATGGGCCCGGGATTTTGTTCCGAACTCGTCCTGTTGCGCTGGTGAGGGGCCTTATGTTGTGGTATGCGCTTCTCGTCTTCGCCGTCGCCGCCGAACGCGTCGCCGAACTGGTCGTCGCCCGGCGCAACGCGACATGGACGCTCTTCCGCGCCGGTGTCGAGCACGGTCGTGGCCACTACCCCGTCATGGTCGCCCTGCACACGGGTCTGCTCGCGTGCTGTCTGTGCGAACCCCTGCTCGCCGAGCGGCCGTTCCTGCCCGTTCTGGGGTGGCCCATGCTGGCGCTCGCGCTACTGGCACAGGCCCTGCGCTGGTGGTGCATCGGCACGCTCGGGCCGTACTGGAACACCCGGGTCATCGTCGTTCCCGGAGCGCGCTTGGTCGGCGCCGGGCCCTACCGTTTCCTGCGCCACCCCAATTACCTCGCGGTCGTTGTGGAGGTCGCCGCCCTGCCCCTGGTGCACTCCTCATGGCTGACTGCCACGGTGTTCACCGTGGCCAACGCGGTGCTGCTCGCGGTCCGTGTCCGCTGTGAGAACGCGGCCCTCACCCAAGCGGTGCCCGCGTGAGCGGCGGCCACGACCTGCTGATCGTCGGAGGCGGACCCGCCGGTCTCATCACTGCCCTGCACGCCGCGCGCGCCGGTCTCGACACCGTCATCGCCGAGCCGCGCCGGGCGCCGGTCGACAAGGCATGCGGTGAGGGACTGATGCCCGGCGCCGTTCGCTCCCTCGCCGCCCTCGGCCTGGAGGTCCCCGGTCACCCGATCACGGGGATCCGCTACATCCAGGGGGCCCGCCAGGTCCAGGCCGCGTTCCGGCACGGCCCCGGCACCGGTGCGCGCCGCACCGACCTGCACAGTATTCTGCACCGGGCGGTGCTGGCCGCCGGGGTGTCCGTACTGCCCCTGCGGGTGACGGACGTACGGCAGGACACCACAGGGGTGACCATCCCCGGGACGGGGCTGCGCGCCCGGTGGCTGGTCGCCGCAGACGGCCTGCACTCACTCGTGCGCCGCTCGCTCGGCCTGGAAGTGAGGACCCGCGGCGCACCCCGTTACGGGCTGCGCCGGCACTACGCGGTACCCCCGTGGTCCCCGTACGTCGAGGTGCACTGGGGAACGCACACGGAGGCGTACGTCACCCCGCTCGGCCCCCGACTCGTCGGCATCGCGATGCTGACGACCCAGCGAGCCCCCTTCACCACCCATCTCGAGAACTTCCCCGAGCTGGCCGACCGCCTCTGCCCACAAGCTGCCGTCACCGCGGTGCGAGGCGCCGGACCGCTGCGTCAGAGGGCCCGCACTCGGGCCCACGGGAGGGTACTGCTCGTCGGCGACGCGGCCGGATACATCGACGCGCTGACCGGTGAGGGCATCTCCCTCGCCCTCACCGGTGCCGAAGCTCTGGTCGCCAACCTGCGTCGTGGCACGCCCAGCCGGTACGAAACCGACTGGAGGAATGCGACCCGCCGCCACCGGTTCCTGACCGAACTCCTGGTAAGGGCCCGGCAGCAGCCGGTGCTCGCCCCACACATCATGCCCACCGCCGCACGCCTGCCACGCCTGTTCACGGCAGCCGTCAACGCACTGGCCTGAACTCCGTCACTTGCCGGAAGGGTCACACCGCCTCACCCCAGCCGCGCGCCGTCGAAAAGCCCGGAAAGCGGCGGGAAACTTGGCCATCCGAACCCACTCGTGCTGGGATGCCCCCCTGTGGTCGGATCGCGCTCAACGTTTCCGCAGGTCGCAGCTTTGTGCTGCGGATCGATCGTCTGGGCTCCGATCGACCTGTTCGCGACGACGCATCATGTGGCCGCGACCCGGACGTGGATCGGGCTCTGACCGCCGCCCGGGCAGGCTCTTGACGGCGGACAGGACGCGGGTTTGCCCGCCATCCGGGACGTCGACGTCGGGCGGACGCTGCAGCAGGTGATGCAGGCGGCTCAACCTCTGACGGGGGATGCTGCGGATGGGACCGCAGGCCGGCAGCCACCGCCCTGACGACGCCTGCCGGCGCAGCCGAGCATGCGCAGGAAGCGTTACGCGATCAGGACCACCAGCATGCCGATGAGTCCGATCGCTATCAACGCCACCACCCCCATGATCAGGACGAGTGGCATCGCACCCCACCCCTTGCGCAGTTCGGTCTGCGGATACGAGATGCCGTAAGTTCCCCCTTCGGCTGGTGGGGTCTCACCGGGGGGCACACCGCCGCCTGGTTCGATTCCCGGAGTTCGCCTCGGGTCGGGATCAGGAGTCGTCATCGCACACGCTCCCTTCGTGGCTCAGTGATGGTCACTGGATCCAGAGGAGCGGTCCGATCGACTCGGCCGCCCTCTATGGACGAGGCAGCATTACTTGTTGGGCCTCGCGGCGCTGATGTCGCCGAGCGCCGACTCGGGGTCGCGCTCGATGGCCAGGTCCCCGAGGGAGACGATGCCCACCGCGTGCTGCCCTGCGTCGACGACCGGAACACGGCGGACCGAATGCTCGCGCATCACCTCCACCGCGCGGGCAAGGTCGTCGGCGGGTCCCAGTGTGACCAGGTCGTCGCTGCATGCTTGGGCCACGGTCATCTGGTTCGGATCGCCGCCCTCGGCCATCGAACGCACCACCAGGTCACGGTCACTGACCAGACCGCGCAACTGCTCGCCCTCGGCGACCAGAACGGCACCGATGTTCTCGTCCCGCATCATCCGTGCCACGACCGTCACCGAGGTCTGCGGTGCGACGGTCACCGGGGCACGCGTCATGACATCGCTGACATGCTGAGTCATGGAACCATCCCTCCGTGGAGTAGGCGGTGCTTTCACCACCGCTCAGCCTCCCGAGTACCCGTGGGCCACCGGTCCTCACCCGTCGCCGGCGGCGGGTGAAAGACGATCCGAATCCGTGATTGTTCCCGTACCAAGGATGGCTCTTCCGAGGGGGTTGCGTCTTCACCACGGGTCTCCAGGAGTCGGTGCAGGATGTCAAAGCCCGTGCACGACCCGTAGACGAGGGCGAAGAGTGCGGCCGTGGGCGCGTACAGGCTCTGCGCGCCGAAGCGAACGCCTCGTCCTACTCTCGCCGTGTCCGCCATCTACGGGAGCGACTGCCCCCAGGACTGCGCCGAGTTACTGCACACCGTCGCTGACGGCCTCCAGGAACCGTACGACGGAGAGCAGGGTGCGGACGCAATAACCCCTGGCCCGCCCGGTGCGGCAGCCGGGCCGCCGGCGAAGGTACATAGGGCGGATTGCTGACCACCAGGTCGTACGAGCGACCCGCGAGGGCCGTCGTGAGGTCACCGCGCCGCACGCGGACCCGTTACGCGTTGACGCGCGCGGTGAGGACGGACAGCCTCGAGATGTCGACGGCCGTCACCCGGGCGCCCAGACGCGCCGCCTGCACGGCGACCGCGCCGCTGCCGGTACCGAGGTCCAGCACATCGGTCGCGGGGGTGATGTCCTCCCGGTACAGGGCACGCGTCAACAGCTCTGTGTCCCACTACGGGCACCTGCGGTGTCAGTAACAGCGTCGGCACCAGCGTTTCCGCGGCCATCAGCCATCTCCGTTCCATGAGGCCCACGAGAGGCCGCCGTCAGCACATCCCGTCCGCCCGGGCCCTCGACCAGTGCTGACGTGCTCCTGCCTCTGTCGTCACATTGAGTGCTCAGGAAACCGTGATCCACGCGTCTCCTGAGGCCGCCCCACAGCCGAGGAGCGCCGCGTTGCGTCTTCAGGCAGCGGACTCTTTGCGCCCGTGTCCTGTACGTTTCCGTGGGACCGTAGGCGGGGACCCGGGGCCTGTGGTGACGTACGAAGCGGAACACAGGGTGCGCTTGCCCGCGCTGCGGGTCGGCTGGCTGAGGCAGACGTTCGTCCACTGGCCCTTCCGGCCGGAGGCTGTTCAAGCTCTGGTGCCGGAGACACTGGTCGTGGACGAGTACGACGGGGCCGCCTGGGTGGGTCTCACCCCGTTCGTCATGGCGGACATGCGCCCTTCCGGCGTACCCGCCGCGGTACCCGGGCTTCCGAGCTTCGCGGAGACCAACCTGCGGACGTACGTCCGGCGCAGGGACAACGGGCGGGACGGACTCTGGTTCCTGTCCATCGAGGTCGCCTGCCCGTTGATGGTCGCGGCTCGTGCGGTCGGCGCTCCGTACAACCCGGGGACCCTGCGCGTTTCCGCGAACGGGGACACCGTCACGTACGCCGGTTCGAGGTGGACCGGTGGGGCCTCCTACCGTCTGGTCGTCCGCCCCGGCGACCTGATCGAGCCGACGGAGCGGGACATGTGGCTGACCTCGCGCTGGCGGGCGTACACCCGCCGGATGGGTCTTCTCTGGGAGACGCCCGTGGAGCATGAGCCATGGCACCTGGCCGACTCCGCCGTCGAGGTGCTGGAGGAGACGCTGGCCACCGCGGCGGGGCTCCCAGCCCCGCTCGGCGAGCCCGTCGTGCGTTTCTCGGAAGGGGTCAGGCACGTACGGCTGGGGGCGTCCCGGCCCTGTGTCCCAAGGCGGGTTCCTCCTGACCGCGCCTGAACACGACAGGGCCTCGGTCTGTCGGACCCACCCGGGACCTTCGAGCGGAAGCGAGCGGATGAACCGGATTCTCAGCGAGGCCACGCGGCGCCCGCGGCTGCGCTTCGACGGCTGGATCGCCGGCATGGGCACCGCCGCCGGGACGCGCATCGTGCTGGGGCACTGGCCACGGTCGCCGTTCGGGCCGTTCAGCGATGTCATGCTGGAGCGGGCCGACGGAGAACGGCTGCTGCTCGCTCCCACTCCCGAGACGGCATATTTCATCAGCGGCACCTACATCTTCGACACCGTGCACGTCGTCCCGGTCGACGTGAGCGTCGCGGACGACACCTGGACCGTCATGGCCGGGCCACTCGGCCTGCGCTTCACCGTCGGCCACCGACGGCTCCTGGGGTGGTTGCTGCGTGTCGTGCCCGGCCTGCTCGCCCGCCTGCCGGCATGGAGCACGCTGACGGACTTTCCCGCCCGACTGTTGCTGACCGGCGTGCGCACCCGTGGCAGTGCTCATGCGGACCGCCGCGAATGGTACGGCGCCCAGGACCTGTGGCCGATCCACACGGTGTCGGCGGTCTTCGAGGGCGACGACCTCGGTGCGATGACGCCTGTGGTGCCTCCCGTGCGTTTCGGGTCCGGTTCGGTTCCCCGGAAACCCGCACTCACCCGGGTTACGACGACGGTGGCCCTGGCCCCGGGTGAGGGCACCCGTCCAGAGGTACCCGCCGACCAGACGAAGGGGGGACGTAGGGGAAGGGGTGACGTATGGAAAGGACGAGAGATCAGGAATCTGCGGACGCGATCGCGGTCGGGCAGGGCCTTTTCAACGTCGTAGGTGGGCTGTGGCCGCTCGTGCACCTGTGCAGCTTCGAGTGGGTATTCGGGCCGAAGACCGATGTGTGGTTGCAGCAGACGACGGGCGGACTGCTGGTCTCAGTCGGTCTCGCCCAGTTGGCGGCGGCTCCGGACCCGCAAGGTCCGGCCCAGGCCCGCCGCATCGGTCTGGGCACCGCCTTGACTCTGCTGGCCGTCGAATTGATCTACGTACCCAAGGGACGGATCAGGCCGACGTATCTCCTCGACGCCGCGATGCAGGCCGGGTGGATCACCGCCTGGTTGCGGTCCGCCCCCGGAAAGGGCACTGCGAAAGCCAGGGGTGGGGAACGATGAGCGACCGACTGCCGTTCCCGCCACCCGACGCGTGCTCGACGGCCCCCTCGAGGCGGTCCGCGTGCCGACACCGGTTCGTCGATCCGGGCGGGCGGCGGGCTGACGGCACCGGAAGGGGCCGGGGCGGCACCCCCAGTTGCTGGTCGATCCGGCCGCGTGTGATCAGCACCGCAGGCGTATGCGTCGGGCGCAGTCCGGCGCGGCGGATGCTCTCCGATCCGTCCTCGGTGACGGCGCGAACTTGGCGACCGGTCATGACCGGCTCCCGTTGGACAGGCGGCGCCCCGCCGCGGTGATCAGGATTCCGAGCAGCACCGCCAGGTCGGCCGCGCCTTCGGCGTCGTCGGCCCAGCGGGTGGCCTGCAACGGGTGCACTTGGTCGAGGGAGACGCCGTCGCGGGCCAGGACAAAGGCCAGCGCCAGCATGGCTGCGCGGGCGTTGCCGTCCTCGAACGGATGGAAGAAGAGGACATCGAGGTAGGTCCGGGCGGCGCGTGAAGGGAGGGGCAGGTCCGGGCGGCTGCTTTCGGCGAGGCAGTGCTCGAACCGTGCGTGTGTGTCGGGCGCGAGGCCGTAGCGTTCCCGTCCGTCTTTCGCGAAGGCTGGCATCGTGCGGAAGCCGACGGCGTTGCGGTGCAGCACGGTCCGCTGCCAGTTCGCCATGAGGGCGAAGGCCAACTGTGAGCCCTGCTCCGCGTCGGCGAGAGCCCGGTCGAGGGCGGTCAGAACCCGCGGGGTCCGTTCGGCGTCGCGGTCGCCGCATGTCGCGGTGAAGAAGTCCCGGAAGCCGTCAAGCGCCAGCGGTTCGGTGACGGGGTACTCGCCGCTCCAGCGCGGCCAGGAGATCTCCGTACGGATGCGCAGCCAGTCGGCGAGGGCGTCGTTTTGGTGGTAGGGCCCGTAGTTCATCGGTGTCCGCCCATGGTCCGGGCGAACTGTGAGCTCACCGCCTCGACCACAGCGACGTCTGGTGCGATCCAGCTGCCGAACCGGCCACCGACCGCGCTCTCCACGATCTCCCTGGCTCGCTCCTCGTCAATTCCGTTGTAGGCGAGGAACCATTCGAGGACCTGAATGCAGTGCCCGTACCAGCCACTCTCGGCCTGAGTGCGGTCGGCCACCACCGTGACCAGTCGCGTGCACGCCCGCTCCCAGTGCCAGGGATCCACCGAGGACGCAGGCGAGTTCGACGGCGGTGCCATGGCGGAGAAGCGCTCCGCCAGATCCTCGAGCCAGTCACGCCATTCAAGCAGGGCCGCGACGACCAGCGGGGCGGTTGCGTCCGCCGCCGTCACGGAATCGGCGGCGCAGCACCACGCGCCGACGACTCCTCCGTCGGTGTCGCCCTCACCCACCGACCAGTTCCACCCGCAGGCCCACCGGCCGTACCGGTCCACCAGAAAATCGGTGACGGGATCCAGCGAACGCCAACGCCTCTCCTCCGCGGCATCGGCGTCGGGCAGCAAAGCCGCGACAAGACCAGCCAACTCCTTCGCCGCATCTTCATCCAGCTCGAACGGATGCCGCAACGGATCCACTTCTGCCCAGATCAGCGCGTGCGCCCACAGCTCAGTCACCACGCCACTCTGCCGTGCGCAGCCGTTCGAACACCAACCAAATATCGAGCGGCAGCGCCACAGCACCGGGAAACGATCTCCATCGCCTCTCTGGCCAGGGGCACTTGTGAACAGTCCCGCGGTAGGGACGTTCCCGTCGCGCGCAGACGGCCGGCCGTGCGGGAGGCGGCCGAGGGCTCGTCGTCCACACGGCCGTAGCGAGCGAACCCACGCCAGGCTCAACGCCCTAGAGGCGGAATCGCCATCGGTTCCTGAGGGCGAGCAGTGGTGGGACGGCGATCTTGCCCTGCTGAAGGTCAAGTTGGGCGCATTGGGCATCAGTCCCGTGCCGGTGCGGAGCCAAGCGCGGGGTGCCGGGGACCGGCCGGCGGTCAGGACATGGGCCGCATCGTCAGGGCCTCCGCCAGGCGCCGTGACTTCGCGCGGCCGCCCGCGACCGCGGTGACCACGGCCCGGATGTCCTCGGAGCCGAGTTCCTTCTCGACGTCGGCGATGAGGTCTGTGATCAGGCCGATCGGGTCCGCGACGGCGCGGTCGAGATGGTCAGCAGTGGTCATGACCGGTCAACACCCCTGATCCGGGCCCGCTTTTGCCGCAGTCCACCAAATCCCTCCGAGCCGGATACCGTACCGCCGCCGACGGCTGCCTCCTTCGGCTTCTTCACGGCTCCGGACCGCGGTGGGTTCGACGAGGTGACCGGCTGTTGAACGGGGAACCTGAGGCCGAAGCGCCGACGGAGGCAGACGTCTTATGAGCGGGCGTCAGCCAGGGCGATCGCCGCAACAGGTTGACTCTGTGCGCTCGAGGGGCGGAGGTCTTGATTCCGGTTACTCCGTGGCTTCGTCGTCGCGTCGAGAACTCGGGAGCGCCCGGGGCCGGGTCCCCGGACAATGATCGTCATGACGTCCCTCCACTCCAACCCACTGTTCACCCGGCTCGCCGATGCCGAACGGATCCTCGTCGCGGGCGCGGGTGGCGGCTTCGATATCTACTCCGGCCTGCCGTTGGCTCTCTCCCTCCTGCATCAGGGCAAGCAGGTATATCTCGCGAACCTCTCCTTCAGCGCACTCGCCGGTCTCCC